>JBGQJH010000128.1:0-6961 GCA_041498935.1 Pyrinomonadaceae bacterium
GAGGCAGTGCGCGATCGCGTGCTCTACAATCTGGTTCTGTTTGTCCTAATTCTAACGGCCGCCGCGGTTTTTATCGGCGAACTCTCCGGCGGACAGGAACGGAAGATCATTGTTGACCTGGGGCTCAGCGCGATGTTGCTGTTCGGCGTTTTCATCGCCATTTTTGTGGGCGTTGGTCTGGTCTACAAAGAAATCGAGCGGCGCACGGTCTACGCCATTTTCTCGAAGCCAGTGGGCCGGGGCGAGTTTCTGATCGGAAAATATCTTGGCCTCTGCCTGACGTTGCTGGTTAATGTGCTGCTAATGGGCGCCGGCGTTTCGCTGGCGCTAATCTATGTCAGCCGCGGCTGGGACCCGCTGGCGCTAAGTATCTGGCCCACCATCCTGCTAATCTATGTGGAGTTGATGATCCTGACCGGCGTGGCGCTGCTCTTCTCTTCTTTTTCATCGCCAGCATTATCAGCGCTGCTGACATTCTTCGTCTTCATCATCGGCCACTTCAGCGCTGATCTCAAAAGTCTCGCCAACTCGATGGGCGGCAGCGCCGCACGCTGGCTCTTCGCAGGTCTCTACTACCTGCTGCCAAACCTGGCGAATCTTACTTTCATCACACCGGCAGCTCACGGGCAGTTGCCAAACCTCGGTCACGCTGCGGTGGTGGTTCTTTACTCACTCGTTTACGTCGTGGTAATCCTGACAGCCGCCACGATGATTTTTCGCCGGCGTAATTTCAAATGAACCACAAAGGCTCCATCCGCGAAGGCTTGTTGCTGTTGACTGTCTTGATTGGGCTCGCGTGCGTCGTGGGCCTATCGCGTTGGCTCGACTCTCACAAACCGCCAGCCGATGCGAAGATCGAAGAAGAGCAGCTCTATCTTAACGGTGCCACTGCGCGACGAATTAGTCTGGGATTCAACGGGTTGGCCGCCGACTGGTATTGGATGCGATCGCTGCAATATGTCGGACGCAAGATCATTGATGTCCCGACGAGTGTTCCGATAGACAGTTTAGGCCAACTCAATCTAAAGCTTCTCGCTCCACTTATCGACACCGCTACGACGTTGGATCCTCAGTTTATGGAACCTTACCAATATGCGGCGGTCGTGCTTCCTGATATCGATCGCGAGCAGGCGATTCGCATAACAACAAAGGGTATTGCCGCTAATCCCTCGGCGTGGCGGCTCTATCAACACCTGGGCTACATCTATTGGCAGCAGAAAGATTTCCAGGCAGCGGGCGAAGCGTATGATCAAGGATCTAAATTGCCGGGCGCGCCGCCCTGGATGTTAGCCATGAAAGCCAAAATGGCTGCCGAGGGCGGTAGCCGCGAGTTGGCCCGTGAGATCTACGAACGCATGTATGAGCAAGCGGGTGATAGCCAGGTGAAAGAGATGGCACGGCAGCGACTGCTGCAAGTCGACTCGCTGGATCAGAGAGAAGCATTGCGAAAAGCCCTGTCAGCCTATAAGTTGAGAATCGGTCGCTGCCCCTCATCATGGAGAGAAATTGAACCCGTCCTCGGCGCACTGCGTCTGAACCTCGACTCAGACGGCGCGCCGCTCGATCCAGCCGGCACAGCTTATGTCTTGCTCAGCGCTAATTGCGACGTTGAGCTCGATCCAAGATCGGGAGTGCCCCGCAAGTAGCCCCGGTGGCTAGTATGATCAAATGAATGCAATCGTTGAAATAGATAACTTAACGAAAGACTACGAAGTCGGTTTCTGGCGCAAGCGAAAGGTGCACGCGCTGGACGGACTTTCGCTGACAGTCAACCAGGGCGAGATATTTGGCTTCCTCGGGGCGAACGGCGCGGGCAAGACCACCACGCTGAAGCTGTTGATGAGGCTAATCTTTCCCACGGACGGCAGCGCGCGCATTCTCGGTCATGATATCGCCGATGTTTCAATGCACAGCCGCATCGGCTACCTGCCGGAGAACCCTTATTTCTACGACTACCTGACGGCGCTCGAGTTTCTAAACTTCTGCGGGCAGATCTTTGGTTTCCCAAAAGTGGATCGCCTCAATAGAGCGAAGGAATTGCTGTCACGCGTCAAGCTCGACGAGAGCAAGTGGAACACGCAGCTAAGAAAATTCTCCAAAGGAATGTTGCAGCGCGTTGGTCTGGCTCAGGCGCTGATCAACGATCCCGAGGTGGTGTTTCTTGATGAGCCAATGAGTGGATTGGATCCGATAGGAAGGCGCGAGGTTCGCGATCTGATCGCGGCGTTGCGACAAGAAGGCAAAACGGTTTTCATGTGTTCACACATTCTGTCAGACATTGAGGTGCTTTGCGATCGCGTCGCCATTCTAAGAGGTGGTCGCCTTGCTCACGTGGGATACCTCAATGAACTGCGCCAACAGGTAGCGGGTCGTAATCTCGTTGAAGTTGTTATCAGCGGAATAGACGAAGCCACGTTTCGTCACCACTTACCGGGTGGCAATAGCTTTTTAGTCGCCTCCACGCCTGCGGGTTTGCGGATTGAATTAGCTGACGAACAGCACGTTGACTCCGTAATAGTGGCCCTCAGAAAAGCGGGCGGGAAACTTGTGTCGGTGCAGCCGCTCAGGCAGTCGCTCGAAGAACTGTTTCTTAATCAGGAATAGGCAGGGACCGGAGCGAGAGCGGTTTCCTGGCAGACATCGGTCCCGCCTGAGTCTGTCATGTAGGAGTCTTACTTAAACTTGAACGCGGTCACTTCCATCTTGATGTTGGCCCGGTCGTCTTTGTCAGTCATCCCTTCCAGCATTACCCGCACCGCCATACTCCTGTTGTTTTCCAATTCCGGTTGTCTGGTAGTGGGAATGACGACAACTGCGCGCTGGTTAACTGGTTTCCCCTGATGGTCAACTACTATTCCATTGATTTCAAGTCCGCTTAGCGTTCGGCCGGTGAAGTTGTGAACAATCGTTTGGAGATTCATGACGATGCCGCCCAACGCCTGCTTCGACTCGTAAGCTTCCGGGGGATCCAAAACGATCTTCGATTGATTCGCCGCAAATTCAGGTGAGCCGGCGCGTATTGCACCTTGCAGAGTTGGCTCGACTGAACCGCCACTGATCGCTCGCATTAGAAGATAGAAGAGAGCTGCAATTGCTACCGCCGCTATGACTGCGACAACAATGACGACTTTGCGTCGCGAATCATCCGCGTCGGGAGTTGGTCGCTCTTGGGTGGACATGGATTTGTTGCCCCGGATTCTAGTGCGCGGGAAGCCAATTTTGCAATGGCTGGATGAAAATGGCCACGATGGATTCCCCCACTTCCGTTTAGACCAGAGACCGCGAAAATTGTTTCCGAAAAGGCCAACTTCCCGCTTAGACAGGGCACTTGTGCCCCGAGCGGTGGCGGATCAGTCCGCATTCTAAACGGTTGGCGAATTGGGAACTGAATATCAGTTGGGCTCAGAGGCTCCTGCAAGTAGACGGTTAACTATTTCTTCCAGCACCGGATAATCAATTGGCTTGGTAACGTAGGCATCGCATCCCGCCTTCATTGCCTCCCTATGAAAATCAGCCGTGTCATGGGCGGAAACAACAACTATAGGTACTTTGCCCAAGCCCGGCAGGCTTCGAATTTGGCGCGTCGCGGCGAGGCCGTCGATGAAGGGCAAGCTAAGATCCATGAGGATGATTTGGGGTTGCACCTGCGGAGCTATATCTACGGCTTCTTTCCCGTTGATCGCTTCCACAACCCGATAGCCGCTCATCTCGAGCAACCTTCTCATCATCAGGCGGTTGTCTTCGGTGTCCTCAACCAGCAAGACCGTTACTGCCCCGTCTTGACGGTCGTCAAACCTTCTGTCCGGTAAAGATTCAATAGTCAGAGTCAAAGTTTTGTTGACCTCCACTTGGTGGATAGTCTCTGTATCACTAGAATACGCCGGCTTTTTTTGCTAAGATCGCGCACCGAAATACGACAGATCGAATTCCCCGTGGCGGGTTTAATTAATACACTTCGCCGGCTTCATCGCCTTTCCCCAGGCTTGTCGGAGGAAGTTACAGCGGACATCCTGGAGCCAGATGAAGCCATTATCATTGGAATCCGAAGATAACAATGCATTGCAAGCTCTCGGAAGGGCTTCTGTCCAGATAGTTCACGATCTCAAAAACCAGCTAAATGGTCTCAAACTCTATGCCACGTTTCTCCGCAAGCGATTGGAAAAGAACGAGCGGCCGGGGGACGAGCTGGAGACGGTGAACAAACTGATCGCCGGCTTAGACCGAACCGCCGCTGATCTTTCGATGATTGTGGAGTTTGGCCAACCACTTGAGCTTAAGAAACAAGCCGGGACTGATCTGGAAAAGCTCATGCGAGGCGTAGCGGCAGCCTTGACTGATAGTCCGCGGCTGAGCAGGGGCCTGGCGCGACCGATCGTCATAGACGCCGAAACTGCTCCGCCGTTGGTAGGTGAATTTGACTCCGGGTTACTAGCCAATGCGTTCAAATCGATCTCACTCGGCGCCATGAAGATGTTAACTAACAAAGCACGCGAAGGGTCGTTGGAGATTCACTTAAAAGGCGAAGCAATTGAAAGCGGGAGGGACGGAGTGATTGAGTGGCGAGTGTTTGATGCTCTGGATCACGATCCGTTCCATTCGTTTGCGGGCAGCGACGAGATACGACTGTCCCTGGCCGCAAGGGTAATCGAGGCGCATGGCGGCTCGGCGAAACGGGAGAACGGCGCTTTACGCGTGCGCCTGCCGCTGGCGCCATGAGTAATAACGACTGAGCCTAAGAACTAAAACCGATTGAGAAGGCTTCCAGGGAGGACGATTAGTGGAGAAGAAGGACGTGCGCATTCTGGTTGTTGATGACGAGCCAACGATGGCGGACTCATTGAAGCAGCATCTTAAGGAAGAAGGCTATTCAGTCGACACCGCGGCCACCGGCGCGGAAGCTATCGAGTTGTTTGACCAGGGTGGTCATCATTTAGCCATCTGCGATTTGCAACTGCCCGACATCGATGGGCTGGAAGTGATGCGCCATATCAAAGACGCGCGCCCCACAACGGAGGTGATTGTCGTTACCGCCCATGGCTCCGTCGCTAAGGCAGTCGAGGCTACGAAAGCCGGCGCGTTTGATTTTGTCGATAAGCCATTCGACTTCGAAGAGCTTCAGCTCCGTGTGGATAACGCTCTGAAGCAGCGGGAGCTACTAACTGAAAACGCGAACATGCGCCGGCAGCTTTCCACTCGCTCGGAGTATTTCAACATCATTGGCTCCGCCAAATCTATGCAGACTGTTTATGAAACGATCGAGTCAGTGGCCAAGTCGGATGCCAACGTATTGATCGTGGGCGAGTCGGGAACAGGTAAAGAACTTATTGCTAACGCCATTCATTACCAATCGCTGCGCGCGCGTAAGCCTTTCATCAAAGTTAACTGCGCTGCCTTACCTAAGGAGCTGATTGAATCTGAGTTGTTCGGCCACACCAAAGGCGCGTTCACCGGCGCGCACGCTGACAAAGAAGGATTGGTGCAGCACGCTGCCGGCGGCTCGCTAATGCTCGATGAAATCGCGGAGATGCCGGTCGAGCTGCAACCGAAACTCCTGCGCGTGTTGCAGGAACGAAGCTACCGCAAGATTGGTTCTGAGAAGACCTACGCCGTAGACTTCCGTCTCATATCATCTACCAACCGCCCGCCGGCCGACGCAATTCGCGATGGCGTTTTGCGCGACGATCTTTTCTATCGCATTTCCACTATTACCATCCACGTCCCGCCTTTGCGCGACCGCAGCGAAGATATTCAACTCTTAACCGAGCACTTCCTGCACATGTACGCGCAGAAATACGACCGGACAATCGACGGCGTTTCGCAGGCTGCCTATCAGCGACTTTTTGGGCACACCTGGCCGGGCAACGTGCGCGAGCTGCAAAACGTTATCGAACGAGCGGTCTTATTGGCCAAAGGAAATCGTATTGAGCCGGTCGATCTGCCATTCGACAACGGCTCGCTCCCGGAAGGTTCGCCGGCTGGAACGGCCTGGGAGGTGCCGCCCAACATGACGCTGGAAGATATCGAACGGCTGGTCATCGAGAAGACGCTTCAGCGTACCGGCGGTAACAAGCAGGCGGCTGCGAACCTGCTGGGCATCTATCGCCCGCGACTTTACAGCAAGATAAGGAAGTACAATATTGACGTCGCGGCGCTCGTGTCCGCCTGAATTCTTTGTCGGAACCGCCTGCGTTAGCGGGCGGCGCGGGCGACATCGAAATCGAACCGGATAAAACAATAACCACCCGCTCACGCAGGCGGTTCTGACATCTTGATGAAAGCAATCAAGACTTACCCTCTACTCAGCGGCCGTCTACAAAGTATCGACGCGTTGCGGGGCATCGCGGCGTTGGGCGTGGTGCTTTACCACGCGGTGCTGCAAACCAGTAATGCGGTGCCGCATAATCTTTTCCGTTGGCCCGTGAAGCTGCTGCAATTCGTTAGCTCGTTTGGCTACGTCGGCGTCTTCCTCTTCTTTGTTATTTCAGGATTCTGTATTCACCTCCAGTGGGCCAAATCCCGCGCCAATCAACAGCCGCAGTCCATCCAGTTTGGATCCTTTTGGCGCCGTCGCATTCGCCGGCTTTACCCGCCTTACCTGATCGCCTTCGCGTTGTTCATGCTGGTGGCGGCGCTGACGACCGGCATCAAAGTCACGCCTTTCTTTGTCTACGACGTCGTGATGCACCTCCTGATGCTTCACAATCTCGACCCTAACACTTGCTACAGCATCAACGGCGTGTTCTGGACGCTCGCCATCGAAGAGCAACTCTACCTCGCCTATTTTCTGCTGCTCTTTCTGCGAACGCGTTGGGGCTGGGGACCGACCTTGTTGATCTGCGCTCTGGCGCGCGTGGGGTGGTTTTTGTTTAGTCATGCAGCCTGGGTAACGGTCGGAGCAGGAATTCCGGTTCCCGAAGGCGCAGCTTCGCATTGGTTTACCTGGGCGCTCGGCGCTATCGCC
>JBGQJH010000129.1:0-6954 GCA_041498935.1 Pyrinomonadaceae bacterium
AACTCACCGCGCTTTTCTCGCCCGGGGTTTTACGTTACGCCGTTCCGGCGCTGGTGCTGACTGCCGTTATCGGAATCAGCTTGCTGGCACTACGGCAACAACGACGGTCTGAATTAATAGCCCGGAATGAAGCGGCTGGTCCTTCTACTTCTGCGCGTCAATTCGACCAACCTGAATCGCCGACTAGTCCCTTGATCAGCGAACCGCCCGCGCTAACGCAGCAGGGAAGTGAATCGCGCGCGACGACCGACTCAAACAAAGAAAAGAGCAATCTTCAAGACGAGAAAACTCGTGTGGCTGAAGCACCAGCTGCGTCTGCCGGCGGAACCGTGACGACCGCGCCGCCAGCGAAAGACGCGGACCAACCTGCAGGAGCCACCGGCCTGTCGGACTTGCGACCATCCTCTGCTGCTGAGCCTAAAGCAGCAGCGCCTCCGCCTCCGCGAGAGACACAGAGCGAAAACGACTCGATCGCAGTTGCAAAACAGCAACCGGCGAAGCGCGAAGATCGGGAGCGCAACCAAGAGGTATTCCAAAATCAACCCGCTGACGAGCACGGGCCCAATCGTGCTGCTGCTCCTAGAAGTGCCGGGACTCCGGTTGAGACGCGCGGACTCTTTGGGGTCGAGGCCGGACGTGGTGGCCCGAGCACTCAGGACAAGAAAACGAAGGCCGGCGAAGTTGAAACTCGCACCGTCTCCGGCAGGCAGTTCACACGCGAAGGCAACGCCTGGGTCGATACCACCTATGAATCATCGCGAGCAACGATTAATGTGGCGCGAGGCTCGGAACAGTTTCGTGCGCTCGTAGCTGACGAACCCGGCCTTCGCGCCATCGCTGAACAGTTAAAGGGTGTCGTTATAGTTGTTTGGAAGAATCGGGCCTACCGCATTCAGTAACCCTTAGGTCAGAACCACCTGCGTGAGCGGGTGGCCGTGCCGATCGCCGACGATGGAATAGGACCTCAACTTTCGCAGGTGTTTCTGACTTAGACCGCGCCTTCTTTGGTCGATGAGCGGCCACCCGCTCACGCAGGTGGTTCTGACTGGTTACAGCCGAACCATTTCTATCCCGATTGTGTAGTGGTACATTACCCCCTTTAAGACTAAGGAAACGATCACCCTGGAGGCGTTATGTATTGTCCATCCTGCGGCAGCGACATCCCAGTTGAACTGAACTACTGCAATCGTTGCGGCGCCAATCTTACGGCAGTCGTTTCAAGTTACCCTGCGCCGGTGGTTAAGCCGGTGAGGTTGAGCCTGCCCGCCATCGTGCTTGGCTTAACAGTTACCGGCGGGCTCGGGATCATATTTGGCGGCGCGTCGGAGCTGGCGCGAATGCAGGTTCATCCGGCCGCTATCACTTGGATGGTTATTTTCAGCCTGGCCACGTTATTTGGTTGCACTGCGCTAATACTTCGCTTCTGGTTGAAAGTGTTGTCAATGAATCGAGAAACCTATCAGCCGCAGAATCAGATTCGCCCTCCGGTGCAAGTGCCTGTGTTGAGACAACAACAACTGCCACCGCGTCTTGAACCAATGCCGAGCGTGACGGAACACACCACGCGCACATTTAGCCCGGCTTACCGGGAAGGCTCCGATCCCGCCGCGCGCTAAAATGTTGATTACCTGAAATCTTAACAATGGATGATGCGAAGCCGATGACTCCAAGCACCCGTCCGAGAACCGCAAACTCCGCCGCCGCACTCGTAATCACAGTTTCCCTTCTACTGCTAATAAATCCCGCAACGGCGCAAGCGGTTGGCGCGGCAACAAAGCCCACGGGCTCATCGCCGTTAGCCCGGGGTCCGCGCGCCGGCAACCAGCGTGGGGTGGTCGCCGCTTCTTTTCGCCAGCAACAAATCGCGCGGATTGTACGAGAGATTGATGGGCGGAATATCGAGAAGACAATTCGAAAACTTGTCTCCTTCGGCACTCGCAACACACTTTCAGCCCCGGACGATCCGAATCGCGGAATCGGCGTCGCGCGCGACTGGTTGTTCGGCGAGTTTTCAAAAGTGGCAGAACAGTCGGGCGGACGAATGACTGTGGAGAAGCAAACTTTCGAGCAGCCCAAGGCGGCGCGTGTTCCTGTTCCGACAATGATTGCCAACGTAGTGGCCACGCTTAAAGGAACGCAGCCTGAATCCGCGGGGCGCACTTATGTCGTCAGCGGCCACTACGATTCAATGTGCACCAGTCCGACGGAGGCCACCTGCGACGCGCCCGGCGCAAACGACGATGCTTCAGGCACAGCCGCGGTTTTGGAAATGGCGCGAGTGATGGCGAAATACAAGTTTGACGCGACCATTGTCTTCATGGCGGTGGCCGGCGAGGAGCAGGGTTTGCTTGGCTCAACCTATGCCGCCGAACTGGCAAAACAAAAAGGCATGGACGTCGAAGCGATGTTCACTAACGACATCATCGGCAGCTCGCTCGGCGGCAACGGTGTTCGTGATGCGCACACCGTGCGTGTCTTCTCGGAGGGGGTGCCATCAAACGAAAAGCCTGAAGAAGCTAACGTACGTCGCGGAGTTGGCGGCGAGAACGATTCGGCGTCCCGGCAATTAGCGCGCTTTATCAAGGAGACGGGGGAGCGCTATGTGCCAGGCATGCGCGTGATGATGGTTTACCGCCGCGATCGTTATTTACGCGGCGGCGATCATATTCCGTTTCTCGAGCGCGGGTTTGCGGCCGTCAGGTTTACGGAGCCGAATGAAGACTATCGCCACCAGCACCAGAATGTGCGCATTGAAAACGGCGTGCAGTATGGCGATCTGCCACAGTTTGACGACTTCAACTACATTGCGAACGTCGCGCGAGTGAACGCTGCTTCGTTGGCCGTGCTTGCGTTCGCGCCCGCGCGCCCGAAAAACGCCGGCGTAGTTACGACGCGGCTAACGAATGATACAGAGCTAAAGTGGGATGCAAACAAAGAAACCGACCTCGCTGGTTACGAGATCGTCTGGCGCGACACCACTTCGCCCGTTTGGACTAACGCGCGAGCGGTCGGCAATGTGACGAGTTACTCGATGAAGGGCATGTCAAAAGACAACTACTTCTTCGGCATCCGCGCGGTAGATGAACAGGGAAACAAATCTCCCGTCAGCTTTCCGCGCCCGTTGCGTTAAACGACAAGACAGCGTTTATCAGAACCGGGAGCGGTACCGACTGGGTTGCCCGCTTGAATATTACGCAACTGTGGGCCAACGGCGCTGCTACGAGCCATCGGCGCCCGCTATCAGCCACCACAGTCGAGACCCGGTCGCTACCGCTCCCGGTTCTGATAAGTGCGAGCGGCAATTTAATCAACTATCCGCAGTTGCGATGCGTCTAATCCACCAGCAAACACGCTGGGAGTTGAGTCATCCGTTATTTTGATTAGTCTAATAGGAATCCACGTCATGAAATGCATACATCGCCAGTCAGATTTTTCAATCGTTCGCCGTGGGGCTGCGGTGCTTTCGATCGCTGCGCTTCTGTCCGGCACTCTTGCAGTTGCAGCCAGCGCTCAAAGCGCCAAATCGCATTCTGCACAAGGCGAGACGCGCCTGAGCGAAGATCAACGCATCTTGCACGTTCTAAATCGTCTGGGGTTTGGCGCCAGGCCCGGGGATGTTGAGCGCGTCAAAACGATGGGCCTGGACAATTACATCAGCCAGCAACTCAATCCCGAAAAAATTAACGATGCGGTAGCCGACGCGAAGGTCAAGAACCTGCCCACGCTTTCAATGACGACGGCCGAGTTATATGAAAAATATCCGCAGCCGGGCCAACTTCTGCGTCAACTCCAACGCCGTGGCGATCTGCCTGCTGACCTGGCCGAAGCCCAGAAGAACAGAACCAAAGATGCCGGTGCAGTGCAGGGCGCCCAGCCGAATGCTTCGCAACCTGGTAACGGAGCAATGATGCCCGGAGACGCCGCGGCGAAAAATGAAAACGCTGTGAAGAATGCTGCCGGCGCGAGAGTGGATCCTGGCGCGCCCGCCGCGCAGGATAACGAAGAGTATCGCCGGGCAGTTCGTGAATACTACCGGCAAAATGGTTTGCAACTGCCGGCGCGAATTGTCGGCGAGCTGCAAGCCTCGCGAATCCTGCGAGCTGTTTATAGCGAACGCCAGTTGCAGGAAGTAATGGTCGACTTCTGGACTAACCATTTCAACGTATTTGCGGGGAAGGGCGCCGATCGCTGGCTGCTGGTCTCTTATGATCGCGACACGATCCGCCCCAACGCGATGAGCAAGTTTTCCGACCTGTTGCTGGCCACCGCTCAAAGTCCGGCCATGCTTTTCTACCTCGACAATTTTCAGAGCGTTAGTCCGAACGCTCAACTGGGGGCTCAACTGGGAGGCGGCAACGGTCTGCGGGCGCAACGTGGACCGCTGGCCCAACTGCTAATGGGTGGCCGCGGCAACAATCGGAGGATGAGCAACGACCCGCAGCAGCAGCAACTACAGCAGCCGGCGCGGCGCGGCATCAATGAAAACTACGCGCGCGAGTTGATGGAGTTGCACACCCTCGGAGTGGACGGTGGCTACACGCAGAAAGACGTGCAGGAAGTTGCCCGCTGCTTTACGGGTTGGACTATCTTAGCCCCGCGCGGCGGCGCAGCGGCCCCACAGGCGATGCTGAACGGACCGCGCGCTGACATGTTGCGGGAAAACGCAGGCAGGTTTTTCTTCAATTCGCGCGCGCACGATGATGGCGAGAAAGTTGTTTTGGGCCGCAAAATTCCCGCGGGGGGCGGATTCAAAGACGGCCTGATGGTGCTCGACATTCTGGCGCGCAGTTCGGCAACGGCGAAGTTTGTAGCCACCAAGCTGGTGCGCCACTTCGTCTCGGATGATCCATCGCCTGCGCTTATCGATCGCGTCGCGACTGCGTTCACAAAGAGCGGTGGCGATATTCGTGAAACGCTGCGAGCGATCTTCTCCTCGCCGGAGTTCAATTCGCCCCAGGCTTATCGCGCCAAGATAAAACGTCCCTTCGAGCTGGCCATCAGTTCTATTCGGACGCTGGGCGCAGAAACGAACGGCGGTCCGCAATTGCATCAGTGGATTGCGCGCATGGGCGAACCGCTTTACGGATTTCAGACACCTAACGGTTATTCGGACACGGCCGAAAGTTGGGTTAACACCGGCGGACTTTTGGAGCGTTTGAATTTCGGCCTGACACTCGCCAGCAATCGCATACCCGGAACCCGCGTAGACCTCAAACGCTTTCTCGGAAGCGCCTCGGAGGAACAGTCTCTAAACAAGACGCAGATCATGGATCGGTTCTTAAGCTTGATCGTCGCCGGAGACATCACGCCTAAGACTAAAGAGGCCCTGCTTAAGCTACTTAATGAACAGACGGCGTTAGTGGTCCCGGCAATGACGCCGGAGACATCGAGCACTAATGATCGTCAGGCGGGCGAGATGATGGATTCGCAGTTGCCCTTAAGACAACGTGGCCAGCAGTTGGCGCGCGCCGATGCCAACATCACGGACGCGGTAACAAAGATTGTCGGATTGATACTTGGTTCGCCGGAGTTTCAAAGGCAGTAAGAAAGTTTCGGGTTTCGAGTTTCGGGTTACAAAACAAACACTGAACACTGAACACTGAACACGAAACTCGAAACTCGGAACCCGAAACTCGAAACTCGAAACATGAGGTTTTACGAACATGAATCGAAGATTTTTTATTAGATCCGGAGGCGTCACGCTCGCCAGTTTTGGCTTGATGAATGCGGCGCCTTCATTTCTTCAACGCGTGGTGCTTGGCCAGGATCGGGAGCGGACAACCGGCGGCCGTCGCAAGACACTCATCGCGATTTTTCAGCGCGGCGCAGTTGACGGTTTGAACATGGTCGTGCCCTACGGCGAGCATGCCTATTACGATTTGCGCCCATCGCTCGCGATCGCGAAGCCCGAATCCGGGAATGCCGAAGCGGCCGTCAACCTCGATGGGTTCTTTGGCCTGCATCCTTCGCTCGCGCCGTTTAAGCCCTTGTGGGATTCGAAGCGCCTGGCGATAGTTCAGGCGGCGGGTTCACCGGACAACACGCGTTCCCACTTCGACGCGCAGGATTACATGGAGTCGGCAACGCCCGGTGTGAAGTCGACAGGCGACGGTTGGCTGAATCGCTACCTGCAAAGCAAAGCTGATCCCGAGCGCAGCCTCTTCCGCGCCGTCTCGATGACGCAAACCATGCCGCGAGTTCTCCAGGGCAAGTCGCCGGCGTTGGCGATCTCAAACTTGGCGGACTTCACGATCCGCGCCGGGCAGAATTCTGCCAGTGTGCAAGGTGGATTTGAAGCAATCTATGATCAGACGGTCAACGACGTGCTGGGTGGGATGGGCAAGGAAACTTTCGAGGCAGTTAACTATCTGAAGAAAGTCAATCCGGCGCAGTATCAACCGCAGAATGGCGCGCAGTATCCGCGTACGCCGTTTGGCAATTCGTTGTTACAGATCGCGCAATTGATCAAGGCGGGCGTAGGTCTCGAAATAGCATTCACTGACGTTGGCGGTTGGGACACTCACGTGAACGAGGGCAACGCGCGCGGCCAACTTGGCAATTTGCTGCAACAGTTCAGCAACGGGATCGCCGCGCTCTACACGGACCTCGGCCAGCGAATGGACAACGTTGTGATTTTGACAATGTCGGAGTTTGGCCGCACGGCTCGCGAGAATGGCAATCGCGGAACAGATCACGGTCACGCTAATGCGATGTTTGTCGTTGGCAACGGCGTTCGCGGCGGCAAGGTCTACGGTCAGTGGCCGGGACTCAAGAGCGATCAGCTTTATGAAGGACGCGATCTTGCGTTGACGACGGACTTCCGCGATGTCTTTGGCGAGATCGCTCGGAGGCACCTGGGAACCTCAAACCTGCAAACCGTTTTTCCCGGTTACGCCGCGAGCGAAGCAAAGTTCAGGGGCTTTCTGGGATAAACATGAGTGATGAGCGAATGAT
>JBGQJH010000130.1:0-6939 GCA_041498935.1 Pyrinomonadaceae bacterium
AACGCGAGATAACATCGTTTCGGGGCAGACCGACAGTGAGGCTCTATGCGGTTTGCAGCATGAGACGTTCGAGCGCCGTGCGAATTGGCGTGGGCATGGGCGCCGGCTCTTGCGTCTCTCGATCTACGAAGACATGCACGAAGTAGCCGGCGGCCGCCGCGAGAGTTTCTCCTTGCTTGAAGAGTGCCAGCTCATAACGCACGCTCGAGTTTCCCAGCTTGCCAACGCGCAGTCCAACCTCGATCACTCCCGGAAAAGCGAGCGGCCGCAGATACTGACATTGCGACTCCGCGGCGAAGGCCACTACGGCGCCGGCATTGATGTCGAGGCCACCTTCAGCTATCAGGTACTCATTTATCGCGGTGTCGAAGAAGGCGTAGTAGAGAGCGTTATTGATGTGTCCGTAGATGTCGTTGTCCATCCACCGCGTCGGTAGGGCCATAAAGTGCGGGTATCCCGCTCGTGAAATTTGTGGTTTCTCAGGCATTCGTGGCGAACGGCAAACGGCCTATTCAAACATATAGATCTGCGGCGCTGTGCCACTCGTGGGCGACATTCTTCATGATGAGCGCGTGATCAAATTCTATACTGCTCTTCGGAAACTTGTTCTCGTCCGAAAAATAACTTGAGTAGACTGTGCTGAGTTCCAGAGGCTCCACCTGCCATTGCCTGGTTTTCAAGTTCAAACCATCCAGTCGATTTGGATCATGTGTTACTGAATAGCCCAGCGACCCTCCTTCAAAAAATCTGGAGGCTTCGGCTAACGATGAAAAGATCGAGGTCGCAGGTAACGCCTGCGCCATGTTTCCCTCCAACTTCACGACCACCGTGGCATCCGCCGATTGCAGTGAGAGCTTTATCTCCGACTCGGATTCCGAAACGCTGAATGATGCTTGATGGTGTTCCCCCGGAAAGATGCGTCCGCCAAGAAGATGATTGAGTTGAGAGTTTGTGTCGCGGCGGGAGATAAAAACTCCTTCGCGAGTCGCGCCGTCTTCATCCCACAACACGGCCACGCGATGAGCAGCATTTTCGCTGTTAAGGCCTACACTCTCCGGCACAAACCTGGGACGAATATGTTCCAGACGAATCAGACAGATGCCCGCCACGGCGAAGCCCCGTTGCAGCTTCGGTCTGAAGCGCGCCGGCAGTTGGCGCTGCATCACCTGAGGCTCAACGCGGAAGTTGGCGAGAATTCGCCGGCGAATTGTCCCTTGAATAACGGGCAGTTTCATGACAACCAGCTCAGTACACTGTTCGGCACGACCGCAAATGTTCCCGGCCCAGTACTGCGGGCCGTACTGGCAAGAGCCGCGGAACAATCATTCGCGGACCTATGCCCCGATATTCGTAGCCGGCTCTAACGACTGGTTCGCGGGCGAGATTTCGTAAGCGGCGGCCAGGTCTCGGGGAGGCGTATGTAAGTCCCAAACTATTCCCAACCACGAGAGCGCTCGCAGGGTGTAGTGAGAGACATCGATCTCCCACCAGTAAAAACCCTGACGCTCAGACGAAGGGTAGAAGTGATGATTGTTGTGCCAGCCTTCGCCGAGCGTGATCAGCGCAACAAAAAAGTTGTTGCGGCTATTGTCGTCGGTGGCGAAGCGGCGTTTACCGAAAATGTGCGCGAGCGAATTAACCGTGAAGGTGCCGTGATAGAGGACCACAGTGCTGATGAAGAATGCCCAGGCCAGCATCTGGAATCCCGAGGTTCCCAGCCCGGGCGCATATCGTGCGAGCGCCGCACCCAGCAAGAATGCGGAGCCCGCTAACATGATTGGAGGCAGCGAGTAGTAGCGATTCAGAAAGCGCAACTCGGGATACTTGCTCAGGTTCGCGATCAACTTCCACTCGGTCCTCTGGCTATCGCGGGACAAGAACCAGCCAAAGTGTGCCCGCCAAAACTGGCGGGTTAGTGGCGAATGGAAATCTTTCTCAGTGTCGGCGACGAGATGATGGCGCCGGTGATGGGCCGACCACCAGAGCGGCCCTTTCTGGTAAGACGCCGTTGCGGTAAACGCGATTAGGAATTGAAAGAGTCTGCTGGTCCGGTAGGTGCGGTGTGCCAGCAGGCGATGAAATCCGGCGGTGATCGCAAACATGCGCACAACGTACAAGGCCAGACAGGTAACCACTGCCACCACGCTCACGCCCGTCCAGATGACAAGCAGACACGCCACGTGCATGAAAAGGAATTGCACGCAGATGAAATAATCAAGTTTGTCGTGGTCGCGCGCGCGAATATTTTGAACTGATTCAGACATTTGCCTGCACCTTGCTCTCCTAAACTGACCGGGACAACTATAGAGTGTATTTACCTTAATGCAACTCCAGGCATCGCGGGGGTGGATCAAAGTCTTGTCAGAACCACCTGCGTGAGCGGGTGGCCTAAGCAAGCTGCTGGGAAACCGTCAGGATCGAGGCCACCCGCTCACGCAGGTGGTTCTGACAAGAATTACGCTTCCAGCCTGGCCTCCATCGTGATCTCCGCCTTGAGAAGCTTGGAGACCGGACATCCCGCTTTTGCGTTGTTTGCCGCTGTCTCAAATGCCTGCTGGTCAGCGCCCGGCACTTTTGCCGTCACGTCGAGATGCACTTTAGTGATCGCAAAGCCGCTGTCAGTTTTCTCGAGACTCACCTCTGCTGTCGTCCGGATGCTCTCTGCCGTGAGGCCCGCCTGACCGAGTTGCCCTGAAAGCGCCATCGAGAAACAACCCGCGTGCGCGGCGGCAATCAACTCTTCCGGGTTAGTGCCAATGCCATCCTCAAAGCGCGTGCTAAAGGAGTATTGAGTATTTGAGAGAACGCCGCTGTCTGTCGAGATCATACCTTTCCCATCTTTGAGTCCACCGTTCCAGACGGCGGAAGCTTTACGTTTCATTTACCCTCCTGCTACGAACGAATTAATTACGTGACGATACTAACTTAACTCGGGGCTTATTCGACAATCGAGCGGGGCGTGTTCTGATTTTGTCTCTTCCCGTGAGAAAACAACTGCGGCAAGGTAATGAGGCGTGCCTCGCCAACCCAGATTAGACGTTTGACCCGAACAACCTGACCTCAGGTTGATCTTCAGAGAGTTTGATCAGGCGCTCGAATCTCAGACCGATCTTTTCGAGGAGCCTGATCGAAGCATCATTGTCGAGAGAAGTGATCGCCACTATCCGCCTCAATCCCAGCACCTCTCTTCCGTAGTTCATCACCGCGGCGGCCGACTCAAAGGCATAACCCTGCGACCAGAAACTGGGAAGAAAGGCAAAGCCGACATCGACGTCCGGCAATGAATCTCTTTTGAGCAATCCGCAAATTCCAATTGGCACTCCACTTTCTTTCAATTCCACCAGGTAGAGTCCGAAGCCAAACCGTTCATAGCTCGCTACCGGCCCGGTTTGAATATAGCGAACTGCGTCCGCATTGTTTCTCACTTCCTTGTCGCCAATGTAACGCAGAAACGAAGGCTGATTGAGGAGTTCGACGATGAACTCGGCATCATCGGCGGAGAGTCGACGAAGAATTAAGCGTTCGGTTTCGATTACAGTCAAGGCACGTTTCCTTATGGGTATCAGGTCAGTTTGAAGCTACAGCGTGGGGCTTTGAGTACTTTGCCGCCATCTTTTTGACGGTCGTTGAATTTCGCAAGGTCGCCGGCATGCCGAGCGTCTTTGCCAGCAGTGCTCCCGAAATTTCAGACTCGCTAAACTTCGTACGGCACAACCAATAGACTTCGCGTCCCTTGAGGCGGAAGTCGTCCGCCTTCGTGGCTAACGAGTGCAGCTTCTCTTTCGCCGTGTCGCTGGGTTCACCTGCCATGAAGCCGATATAGAGTCTGTGGCCTGCGGCGCTTAACTCCGAATCGGGAAATGGTTTGTACCGGGCGATTTCCGCGAGCTCAGACGTCGATCGGACAAAGGTCGCTACTTCGTAACCGAGTGACTCCAGTAAACAACTTTCGATCTTCTTCTCGAGGGCCCTGGCGCTTTTTGCAGTTGAATCAAAGATGACGTTGCCGCTGGCGATAAACGTTTCGACGTTCCGGAAGCCAAGTCCAAAAAAAAGATCGCGCAGATAGTCCATCTTTACGGTGTGGCCACCAACGTTTATGGCTCGCAGGAATGCAACGTATTTGGGCATGATTTCTGGCGCTCACCCAGTCCAATGCGCAGAATATTCTGCGTTTCCGCTAGACTCGTTTGTCTATCGAGGATGCAAATATTTGTCAAGCAGTTTGTTTCTGAACTTGTTTGCCGGATCGAGCCGCCGTTTCAATGCCAGAAATTCGGGCGCGCGCGGATACGCGCGTAGGAATTGCTCCTCGAGGACGTGTTCATTTCATTTTTCCCTGCAAGGCAATCATGGCAGCGAGCGCGGCGTCCTTCTGGTCCTTGCCCCAGGGCGGGCCCACTGACTTCCCAAGCAAAGCGACCGTCTTCCGCAAGCTGTTCACCGAAGTCGCTAGTGCTCGTTCGGCGTGCTCATCCAACTGTTTCTCGGGTACAGGCAGGAGTCTTAAGCCGCACGCTCTAGCGGCGCGAGCAAGCGCGTCGCGGAATAGCACCCCCTCAGCCTTGTGCATCCGGAAATGCACGGCGAGGATTTCCTCGATACTCCAATCGGGCATGGGATTGCCGACAAGCACCGCGCAGGCCGTAACTTCGTTCTTCCGCTCTTGCTCTCGCCTCACCGCCGCGTGCATCTCTCGGACCGCGATCCGCTGCGCCGCTTCGATGCCGCGCTCAACCACATCACGAGCCGCTCCCGCCTCCATATCCTCTGCCGCGTGATAGGGCTGCTTTGCCCACTCGTCCTCAACGAGCTCGATGCGGCGCCGGTCGACTACCTCGAAGTCGCCATCACGTGTGCTGACAACGACAAGCGCTGCCCACCCGGAGTGAGCTTTCATTCCGAACGCAACCTTCATGACTCGCGTGTGATTTTGATCTCTCAATTTAACATTTCTTCCTCTTTACTCTTCAGTGTTGGAGACATGAGGCGCGGCGGTGCGGAATCGCGGCGGGCGAACTCCGCTACTCTCATAAATTCTACGCCCTTTCCATGTCACGCCTTTACCTGTTGTAATTCTGATACTCGAATCAAACAACATCGCGTAGAGCAAGCTTAAACCGAGTGGCGCAGTCAACGCGTAGGCAGGAGAAACTTCGGAACATATGCTGACCATCGCAAGGACAACAACTTGCAGCGACCATGACAAGGCGGCGGGAATGAACAACAGCCAAAGGTCTGCGCTCACGCCTGCCGCAATTCCAATCGCAGACGCTAGAGCAATGAGCGGTGGCACGACAGACATCAAATACATTGAGAGGACGCACGACAAAGCAAAGGGCAGTGAGAACTTCACCCCCGAGAACCAATTCTTGGTACTGCACTCCCACATCTCGCCGAAATTTCGATACATGCGTGTACTGAGCAAGTTCGGCGCATACTCAGTAAACAAACGCGCACCCGAACGCTTGATCATCTCCGCAAGCCGCACGTCTTCCAGCACTTCATCCTTCAACGCTTCATAACCGCCGACGCGCTCAAGCACAGTGCGGCGCATCAGAAAGAATCCGCCAATGCCAACAGCTGCCTGCGTCTTTGGGTTACTGATGCGGTAAAACAGAGTGAACATCAGCAGTACCCACGCCCAGGTCGGTATCATCACGCGCTCCCAAAATGAGCCGACTTCAAAGTGCGGGATTAGCGTCATGGCATCGCCTTTCCCTTCAAGGGTACTATCCACTGCGGTGCGCAAGGCTGCCTTGTCAAAGATCATGTCTGCATCCGTCGCCAGTATCCACTCGCCGCGTGCTTGATTGAACGCTTGCTGCATGGCGTAGGGTTTGCCAAGCCATCCGGCAGGCGGTTCTTCGCCTTCAATGACACGCAAGCGATCATCGCTTTTGGCGAGTGTTTCCAATATCGCTCCCGTTGCATCCGTCGAGCGGTCATTGACGGCAATGACCTCAAACCATCCATAATCTTGAGCAAGAATTGAGCGAATACAGTCTGCCAGGACACGATGCTGTTCGTTGCGAGCGGGAACAAGAACAGACACGAGCGGCGCGTCGTTCGCCTTCAAACGTAAATCATCCATTGGCGACAAAGTCTTTTGGCGAGAAAAACCATACAGCGTTAGGACAGTGCTGATGAGCCATGTCAAAACAACGAACCACAAGAGGCTGGCGAGCATGTTCAATACGCTTAATTGTAGGGCAATGGCTAGCACAGAATTCTCATCGGGAGGCGAAACTGTCTAACGCTGCGCTTCAGCGGCTCGCCCACTCAACCTACCAAACAAGCCTCGCACCGGCGAGTCCGCTGCAAGCGCTTGTTGGATGGCCGCTCACTCACTGCTATCATTTCTTCGCACCAGCTTCCGTTAGCAACTTTACAATTTCTTGATGTCCCTTGAATTTAGCAATCATCATCGGTGTGAATCCGGCTTTCTTCCCATTTACCATTAAATTAGATGGCGCGTTCACATTTGCGCCCTTTGAAAGTAACAGCCGCACGATATCTGGGCTATTACTAAACGACGCGTTTATCAGCGCCGTATATCCTTCACTATCTTCTGCGTTAATGTTGGCCCCTCTATCCAGCAGTAGCTGAACGCCACTATAGTTATCGCCCAATGCTGTAACGACTATTGGCGGACCCAACCCTTCAACCGTTACGTTTACGTCAGCACCAGACTTGATCGCAGCGTCCATTGTCGGCGTATTTCTGTTCAGGGCTGCGGCAATAAGTTTTAGATCCGCTCTCTTTAGGCAAACCCTATCGTCTTGCGCCTTTTGAGTAACGTCCTTTCGGGCGCCCCGACCACAGCCGGTCAATACTAAGACGACAAGCATCAAGACAAACAAAGCAACCTTTCCACAGGCCATAATCTTCCTTTCAATCAATCCAGCTAGGTTGTGCGCCTTTCGTTTTGCAAGCGAC
>JBGQJH010000131.1:0-6909 GCA_041498935.1 Pyrinomonadaceae bacterium
CCATTTAGGGGGTTAGCAAAACATTGGATTATACCTGAGCATGGAGGGGAAGGCCAGCTTTTTCTGATGGGGCTATTCTTGGGGGGAATCAAACCTTATCGGAGCTGGAAAATACCTGTGGAATCAAACTAATCTTTGCATTTTTACCAACAAAAACGTAAGCGCCGCCCAGTGTTCACTCAAGAATGAACTTGCGGGCGGCGCTTCAGACTTTTAGTCCAAGAACTTTGATACCGGTTTACATTATTTCTTGGGTAAGACCGAATCTTTCATGCCTTTACCGACTCTAAACTTGAGGGTCGTTTTGGCTGGGATTTGGATGGTTTCGCCAGTCGCGGGATTCCTTCCCTCGCGGGCTTTCCTTTCGGACTTAACGAGCTTGCCGAAGCCTGGAAGTACGAATTCTCCGTTAGTCTTAACTTCGCTCGAAGCGAGGTTATATAGTTCGTCGAAGAATTCCTTAACTTGCCCACGCTTCATGCCCGTCTTCTCCGCAAAATGATTGAAGACTTCCGACTGAGTCATGCGCTTTCTGCCTGTCGCGGCTTTGGTCGCCATAATCTGGTGTGACACCTCCGATGAGACTTAATTGAAAAGCTTTTCAAGCATTCGTATATCACACTCAAGGAGCAAAGTCTCGACAAAATGTCGATTTCTGGCGGTTTTTTCCAAAAAAACAGGTTCTTTGGCCCGCGAAGATCGATTCGGCACTGGGAACGGAGTAAGTGGGCTCTAAGCGGAGGAGTGTTCAGAGGAGCTTTTTCTGTTGTTGTTGGTCGGGGCGAGAGGATTCGAACCTCCGACCTCTCGGTCCCAAACCGAGCGCACTACCAGGCTGTGCTACGCCCCGAACTGAACCTCATTCAAGCAACCAGGCAGGCGTGCATTCTAGGGGCGGTCAGACCAACGGTCAAGTTTGAGCGATCCAGTGACTTAGAAAGTCCCGCATCGCCACAAGAGCCAGCGCCCGGTGACTGATGGAGTTTTTGACTTGGGCAGGTAACTCGGAGAACGTCTCACTATAGCCTCCGGGCACAAACACAGGGTCAAATCCGAACCCTAACGCTCCACGCGGGGCAGTGGCAATAACTCCTTCGCATTTTCCTTCAGTGACACTTAGCAGGCTCGGCTCGCCGCGGTCCGAGTTCTTGTCTGGCTGCCATCCAGCCAGGGCCATACAACAAACGAAACGCGCGGTTCGCGCCTGATAGGGGCGTTCAGAAATCGCCGCCAGAAGCTTTTCGATGCGCTCATGATCCGAAGCGCGGTGGCCAGCGAAACGCGCCGAAACTACGCCCGGCATGCCTCCCAGGGCATCGACCTCTAAGCCTGAGTCATCGGCGAGTGCGCAAATACCGGTCTGTTTTGAATAACCCAACGCCTTGAGGATTGCATTTTCTTCGTAAGTTCGACCCACTTCATCGACTGATGTGACGTCTGGAAATTCGTGCAAATAACGTAGCTCTATCTGCGACGGACGCAACGCCTCGTGCATTTCGCGAATTTTTCCAGGGTTGCGAGTCGCAACCAGAATTTCCAAGGGAGAGCTATTTCGGATCATGCCTGGCAAGAGCTATTTGGATTCCATGCTGCTTTTGCTAAGACTGGGTTGTTCCGGTAACAGCAAAGGAAGAACTGTGCTGAACTGTCCCAGCGGCGAGCGCGTAATTCTCTCCACGCCTCGATCGCTTAGAGTTGTTTCGGTTATTGAATAAGGCAGACCGGCAACCGCCTCTTCGAAACGCTCCGCTGCTGCTGGGCGCGCGCCGCTGGCCGCGATAATCGCCGAGACAAAACTTCGCACGCGATCGCCATCATTCGTGTAAGTGACGATGTTGGCCGAGCCGGATGAGGAAACAAAGAAAGTCATCCTCTGAAGTTTTTCTGCATTCAATGCCGTAGGATTGGTTTTCGTAGGTTCGATGTAACGTTGCACTTCTGCTGGCGATCCAATGACAATAAGATCATTAATAAAGCCGGCTGCGAATTCGCCAGTAGAATCTTCAAACGTCTCTGCCTGGTTCGCGCGGTCGCTTCGCCGGTTCACCGGCATTTTCTTCGCCATAAGCGCACGCAACGTCGCCCGATCCCGCACCCCGGCAATCAGGAGGGAGCGCTGGCCATTTCCGTCCAGCCGCAGCGTTAACAGCTCGCCATTTACTGCTCCAAGAAATGTTTCAGGGTCGTCGATTCCGTAGGAGACAAGCGCAGATTTCAATAGCGAGGAGAAAACTATTGTTGATAGCGCATCGACCTGGGACGAGATGCCCGTCTTCAAACTTTGCCAGGTGGCGACGGGATTGGCGAACCTATATGAAGTCACCGAATAAAAATCATCCGGCAGAACTCGCTCCATCCGGGAAGGTATGCCGCTGGTGGAACCAAAGTTTGGTTTGAGCCTGGCGACGATCGAAGGCTGAAGCGTGATCAAATATCTGTCCTCTATCCCTGTTAAGTAGGCCCGTGAAGTCCAGCCCAGGCTTCCAAATACTTTCGCGGCCCCGTTTGTAATCAGACGTTGAAATTCAGAATCGCCCGGCGCTCGACCCAATAGCAGTGGCAATCCAACCGCGAGCAGTCGCGGGCTATTCTTAGGTGGAACATAACCGAAAGTCAGATGTTCGCCACCCAGCTGGAGTCGCATTCGATCTAACTCCGGATCGTCCTTCAAGCTGGGCCGCCGCCGTAACGATACGGCAAGGCAGTTTTGTACAGCGCGTTCAGTGTTGCCGATGATCAGGAGGCTGCCGATTATGATCCCGACAATCTGGCGAGAACCTTCAGGTGCGCTCCACTCGATGAACTCAAATCCGTCGAGCGTGATTCGTCGTGGAGTCGGACGCCCGTATGTCTTCTCGGCAAGCGTTTTGAGAGCCTGTTCGAAGGGAAGCCTGATTCGGCTTTCCGCGGTGTGGGTTTCGATAAGAATAGCCCCCTCCGGCTTTATTCTTAGAGAGTCGCCCTCTTCCATTGTGCCCAGGTCGGTGACTACAGCAGCGACTTGGGCTCTGGCTAGAATGACAGACCGAATAGGGCCGACGCCGGTCCAGCCAACAAGCCGCTGGAGCCAGGGGCTTCGAGACGCGGTGGCGGGGGTCCCCATGGTCTTTTCGAACGCTCTCCAGGCCTCGGTTCCGGCGATCGCTTCGACGACCTCCGACGGCTGGTTAACCTCCAGATAAAGCAGGGAATCAGCGGGGGCATAGGCCGACATGTCAACCTTTTTTGGCTTTGCCCACCACAGCCAACTTGTCACAACTAGAAACAAGAACAGCGCGAGCAGCATGATCCAACGGCTTCGTCTCATCGCGTCGCATCCTAACCGCACCTCTGACGGTGCGCAAGCCAAGGTTTCGCAGCATTTGAATCTGGAATCTCCCGTGACTGTTCCAGAAAATGGCCGGCGAAAGCAGGAGACTTCCCACATGTGAGGCGATCCAAGCTCTGGGAGCTCGGTTAAACATAGCAAAATAGCAGTTGACAATGTTTTGCCCGTACGGTAGTCTGCTATCCGACGGCAGTGAGGATGCTGCCCTTCTTTAAGGCCCTTGCCTCTGTTCCTCGTGCCGGTTTCGCCCGCCTTCGGTTTTGCGGAAGGCCAATTCCACCTAGAGAAATTAGTCTTGGTCTAAACCTGGAAACCTGCGCGAACGCGCGTCCCCTCCCACAGCTCCCTCTTCTCCTGGCAACTCTCAGAAACCCGTCGAGGACAGTACCTTTGAAAAACGACAAGCAATCCACGCAGATCAATAAATCGGCAAAAGGCCGGCTATCGAGAGCGATGAAAGCGCGTGCCCGTCTGCGTCAACAACACAGAATACGCTCTCTCTTTGTCGCGAGGAATAAATAGATCATGTTCAAAAAAAGTAATGGCAAAAAGAATCTGGTTGGCCTCGATATTGGTTCCAGCTCAATCAAGGCGGTCGAGCTCCAAAAGAAAGGCAACAGCTATCAACTAGTTAACCTGGGATTTGAGAATCTTCAGACTGACACAGTAGTTGATGGGCAAATCATGGAGCTCAATAACGTTTCCAACGTTATTACGAGCATCTTCAACGAGCACCAGATTAAGACTACCAGAGTCGCTGCGGGAGTCAGTGGCCATTCTGTGATCGTCAAGAATATCGTCCTGCCGCAAATGAGCGAGGACGAACTACGAGAGTCGTTTAGCTGGCACGCCGAAGAACATATTCCGTTCGATATCTCGGATGTGAATCTCGACTATCAAGTCACCAGCAGTTCTTCGGAGGCGTTGAACGTACTGATGGCAGCGTGCAAGAGCGATAAGATCGCAAACGTGAAACAGGCTATTCAGTTGGCTGGTAAACAACCAGTTGTGATCGACGTTGATAGTTTTGCCATGCAGAATTGCTATGAGCTCAACTACCAGCCCAAGCCCGGCGAAGTGGTCGCGCTGCTCAACATCGGCGCTTCAACGATGAATATCAACATACTCAATGGCACGCGTTCGGTTTTTGCGCGCGATGCGTCCGTAGGTGGAAGCCAGTACACCAGCTTGTTGCAAAAGGAACTGGGTTTGACATTCGAGCAAGCTGAGGCAGTCAAGCGTGGTTATCCTTTACCGGAAGGCATCGAGGCGCGTCCGATCCAGCCGATTATCGAAACCGTTTCGGACATCCTCGCACTGGAGATTCGCAAGACCATGGACTTCTACCGTGCCACCGCGGAAGAGAACGAGGAAGCGATTCAGAAGATCCTGGTAGCGGGGGGCAGCTCCAAGCTTCCCGGCTTGCCCGAGTATCTCGCTAAGCGATTCGAAATTCCCGTTGAACTGTTTGATCCTTTTCGCCAAATACAGGTCGACGGCAGAAAGTTTGACCCCGATTACATGAAAGAGATCGTTCCTGATATGGCAATTGCCGTCGGTCTCGCCTTGAGAGGAGTGGAAGCGGCATGATCAAGATCAATTTACTTGAATCCATTACAGACCGGCCCACAGGGGCAGCTATGGTTGAAGCCAGGGTAACGACCCCACTGGTGCAGACGCTTCTGCTGGCTCTCACCGTATTTGGTCTCTTACTCGTCGGCGTCGCTTACGATTACGTTAGTTCACACTCGGAGCACTCGGCTGCTCAGCACGAGCTGGACAACCAGCGACGCATCAACCTGGAAATGCTTGCCGTAAATAGAGAGCAGGCCGACCTTGAGAAGAAAGCTCAGGACATTCAGGGTCGCATCGATGCAATCAAGAGACTGCGCGAATCGCAACAGGGACCGAGCGCCGTACTCCGGGAAATAAAAATCCGATTTGACAGCGTGCCTGGACTGTACTTGAAGAGTTTGGAACAAAAGGATGGCGAGCTAACGATCAAAGGCATCTCGCCCAACGAGTCTTCGGTTACGCGATTTGGCCAGAGCCTTGAGTTCTCGTCCGGATTGTTCACTAACTTAAATATCGAGACGCAACGCGAACTGGTCCAGAGTCAGGCAAGCGATAAGGACAAGAACGCCTCCACGCCGGCTGATTCGATGATTACGGTGCAACAGCCCGAGGTTGTGAGCTTCACCGTGAAATGCAACTACGGCGCCAAGCCGCAAGCCCAACCAGCCGCAAACGCAGCCAACCAGGTGGCGATGAAGAAGTAAACGCGCCACACTTGCCCAAACCCTCCGAATGATGCGGGAAGGAACTTAAAGAGATGAAAATCGGAAGTCTTCAATCACTGCCCTGGTACCTGCGACTGGTAATGTTTGTTGCCGTGGCTGCGGTCATGTACGCGGGCTTCTGGTATTTCGTTACCAAACCCGTTCGCGCTGAGACGAAAGCGTTCAAGGACGAAATCGCGCAACTACTGCCGCGAAACGCCCAGGCCCAAATCGCCTCGCAAAGACTCAATGAATTCCGCGCAGTCTACAAAGCGAGACAAGAAGAGTATGAAGAGTTGAAGGCTCTATTACCCGAACAGCGCGAGCTGACGATGGTGTTGCAAAGCGTTCAGGATCGGGCTCGCACAAACGGACTGGTGCTCCGGAAATTTTCCCCCAAGGACGACGTGCAGCAGGAAAACTATAGCGGCAAGAAAATCGAAGTTAGCGTAACGAGCTCCTTTGCGTCGCTGCGCGCCTTCTTCGATCAGCTCGCTCACTACCAGCGAATCGTCTCGATCACCAATTTCCAACTCAATCAGACAGACAAGCAGTCTGCGTCGAGGACGGTGGATGCAACGTTCGATCTCACCGCCTACTACGTTTCCGCTGAAAAACTTCAGAAGCCGGCCGCTGCACAGACCGCGGGTTCTGGACAGGCCCCACCGGGAATAGTGCCACCGGCACCGGCCGCAAAGTAAGTTAGGTTGAGATAACAAGACACCGTTCCAGGAAAGAATCACCATGAAGCAAACGAAAATTTTCCAATACGGATTTGCCATTCTACTAACCGTCGCCGGTGTTGCGCTTAGTGGCGCGGTTCCAACTGCAAACGGACAGGCTAAGGGTGGCGCTAAGGCCGCGCCGAGCCGTTCCAATCAGGGCGGCCGCGATCCCTTCAAGAAGTATGAGCCGCCACGGATAGTTGTTAGGCAGAGCGGTTTGGTTACGCCCCCCTCAATTCAGGAACGGATCGAGCAATACAAGGTTCAGAAGCTCGCCGCGATGAATGCTCGCGTTGCCGCTCCAAAACCAACTACCGCGTTCCTCTTGAGCGAAGTACAAGTAGTCGGCATTTCTCGTTCGCCCCGCGGCTACGCAGCAATCGTTGAAGCGTCGCCGATAAAGTTGGCTTACGTGATCTATCCGGGCGAGCGGTTTTACGACGGCCAGTTAGTTGCCATCGAAGATAATCGTCTAGTCTTTCGCCGGGAAATAGTCTATTCCAACGGGCGACGGGAACGTTCGGTAGAAATGAAATCTCTCAGACAGCAGAGCACCGTCGACGTCCTTGCGGCGGCC
>JBGQJH010000132.1:0-6887 GCA_041498935.1 Pyrinomonadaceae bacterium
TATCCGACGATTACACGCATGGCGGGCGGGCGTCCGACCTTCTATCGACTGCCGGCCAATAGAGATTTCAGTTTTGATTTGGATGATTTCAAACTACAGATCAGTTCGAAGACGAAAGTCGTCGTTTGCACCAGTCCATCTAACCCAACGGGTCGCACGTTGACGAGCGAGGAGCTGCGCGGGATGGCACAAGCCGTCAAGGAGAGCGGCTCGGACGCATTCATAATCAGCGACGAAATCTATCGCGACCTTTACTACGCCGGAGAACGCCCCGGTTCAATCTCGGAGTTCTATCCGCGCACCGTGGTGATAAGCGGCCTTTCGAAGTCGATGAGCATGACTGGCTGGCGCCTTGGGTGGATCCTCGGCGACGAAGCTGTGATTCGTGCTGCTCATCTGCTGCATGGTTATGTCACAACCTGCGCTTCAACAATCTCGCAGAAGGCGGCGCTGGCCGCGTGGAGCGATGAAGCGGCTGAAGAGCGTTCGCAGATTCGCTCCACCTTCCGGCAACGACGCGATCATCTGCTGGCATCGCTGCGCAACGTGGGACTGCGCTCGGTTACACCCGACGGCGCCTTCTATACGATGGTGGACGTCAGTCACCATGGATCGTCTGTAGAGGTGGCGGAGGCGATGTTGGGCGCGGGCGTAGTCACGGTTCCGGGTAGTGCGTTTGGCAGCGAGAGTGAAGGATTCTTGCGTGTTTCGTTTTGCGCTGATCTGCCGGTGCTTGCGGAGGGCGTCGCGCGAATGGGCGCGGCATTGAAGAGCTATCAGAACCGGGAGCGGTAGCGACCGGGTGCTGGCACTCAAGGCGCGGTTAGAAACGGGACGACAAAGATTGTGGCCCCCGGGTGAGTCAAGGACCCGGTCGCTACCGCTCCCGGTTCTGATGTATCGAGTGATAGTCCAATAAGCTAATGACTAAAAAATTTCGCGTGGGAATACTTGGCGCTACCGGGATGGTCGGGCAGCGCTTCATTCAGTTACTGGAAAACCATCCGCAGTTTGAGATCACTGCGCTGGCGGCTTCGGATCGTTCGCAGGGCAAGAGTTTTCGGGATGCCTGCATTTGGCGATTGGCGGGAGAGATGCCGGCGTTTGTGAAATCGATGAGGGTCCGAGCGCCGCAGCCGCCGCTCGACTGTGAACTCGTCTTCTCCAGTTTGCCGGGTGAAGGTGGGCTGGCGCGGGAGAGTGAAGGTGTGTTTGCTGGCGCAGGTTTTCCAGTAATTAGTAATTCTTCAGCTTTTCGGATGGACAGTGATGTACCGCTGCTGATTCCCGAAGTGAACCACGAGCATCTTGCCTTGCTTGATGTGCAACGAAAGAATCGTGCCGGGCAACAGGGGTTCATCGTCACGAATCCAAATTGCTCAACGATCATGTTGGCGTTGGCGCTGGCTCCACTTCAGGCAAAATTTGGTGTGAGCAGTGTGGTTGCTACCACCATGCAGGCGTTGTCTGGCGCCGGCTATCCGGGCGTTGCTTCACTCGCCATCAGCGACAACGTGTTGCCTTTTATCGAAGGCGAAGAAGAGAAAATCGAACAGGAGACACTAAAGATTCTCGGCAAATTCACGGGCACAGGAATTCAGGAAGCCCCAATGGCGATGAGCGCGCAGTGCCATCGCGTTAATGTTACTGACGGCCATCTGGCGGCGGTGCGTGTGAAGCTGCTTCGCCCGGCTACGCTTGATGAAGTAAGCGCAGCGCTCGCTTCGTTTACCGCGCTGCCGCAGGAGCTGCGACTGCACTCAGCGCCCGAACGACCAATCATTGTGCGCGAAGAAGTGGATCGTCCCCAGCCGCGCCTGGATCGCGACGCCGGAAGTGGTATGAGCGTCACCATCGGCCGCCTGCAAACTGACAACGTGCTCGATTACCGCTTCGTTGCGCTGAGTCACAACACGATACGTGGCGCGGCCGGCGCCGCAATACTCAACGCCGAATTATTGATAGCCACCGGAAACCTGATATGAAAAAGTTAATCTGCCTGACCTTGCTGCTCGGATTGGTCTCCCTTGGATTTGCCCAGAAAGCGAAAGAAACGTCTGCCTTGCAAGCGATGGTTGATACTGAGCGCGCCTTCGCCAGGATGTCTGAAGAGCAGGGCATACGCCCGTCGTTTATGACGTACATTGCGGACGATGGAATTTTGTTTCGACCCACCGCGGTCAAGGGGAAACAGTGGATGATGGAATATCCGTTGCCGCCGTCGGACAAGCGTCCCTGGTTGAGTTGGCAGCCGACCTTCGCGGATATTGCGCTCGTGGGAGACATGGGATACACCACCGGGCCATGGGAATACAAAGCTGACATTCACGATGCCAAGCCGGTTGCCTGGGGAAACTTTTTGACAGTGTGGAAAAGACAACCTGATAGATCGTGGAAGTTTGCGATTGACCTCGGCATCTCGAATCCGCAGCCCGATCAAGCCGCGACGTCATGGCAACTGCCAAACAATTACCTACAAATGTCGGGCGGCAGCACAACTGATGTTAAGGCAGATACAACTGCGCTTCTTAAACGCGAGCGCGAATTCTCCCGTGACTCAGCGACGCGCGGCGCGCAGAAAGCTTTCGACGCCTATGCCGCTGATGGCGTTCGCGTGTTTCGTAATGGCAAGCTGCCGTTTGTCGGCAAAGCGGACGCTGCCGCCGCTCTTCCCGCAAACTCAATTGTGTGGACCTGGGAGCCGGCCTTTGCCGAGATATCTCGATCGGGCGATCTCGGCTATAGCTATGGTACTTATCAGCTCACGAAAAATGACGCGACGCTGAAGATGACAGCAAAGGTCGAGACTGGCAACTACTATCGGATCTGGAAGTACCAGTATAGTGTCCTGCAGGGTAACACCTGGAAGGTTGTGGCGGACCTTTTGGATCCACTGCCACTGGAAAAAAAGAATTAGGATTCCTCTGACTCCGCACCATGGCTTCAGTTGCGCTTATCTGTACGGCGAATAGGTGTCGCAGCGTAATGGCCCACGCGATCTTTGTTGCCGAGGCTAAGAAGCGATCTCTTGCAGTTGAAGTCTATTCGGCCGGGGTCTTTGATTTTTCAGACGCGCCTCCGTTGGCTGAGACTTCAATGACCTGCTTGCAGCACAACACACCGCCTCCTAAAGAATCTCCCACCTGGGTACGCCAGCTTCCGCTCGACTCGATCAATCGTTTCCTTGTAATGGAACACGATCACGCCGACATGCTCAGGAATGATTACAGCATCTCACCTGACCGCATCAGCTTGCTAGGCGCGTTTGATCCGCGGCAACGCGGCGTAGAGATTGCCGATCCATTTAGCCATGGCAGCCTTGTTTATGAACGCTCCTACAAGCTGATTCGTGACTGCATCATTGGTTATCTCGATACAACCGACGAACTGAACTGACCTCGGGGTGAAGGATGCGAAGCCAATCAGACAAGATAAAAAGAGGGCTTTTGGCGAGCCGGTTAACACTTCGCGTCACGGGGTGGCGGGTGTGCTGGGCGTGCCGGACCAATTTTCTCTGCCATGCCGTTCGCGTCCTCGCAGCTTGTCTCGTTCCTGCTGAAACTGTTTCCACTGATCGGGCGTGAGAACCTTCTGTAATCGTTCGTCAGTTTGCCGGCGAATCTCGCTGACGCGCGGCTCGGATTCTTTTCTAAGTGCCTGCAACTGATCCCGGGTGTCGCCCAGTATTTGATGGACCTGGGCTTTTTGGTCGGCGCTGAGTTGAAGAGTATCGAGCATGCGCTCAAGCTGGCCCTGCCGCGATGCTTCGGCGCCGGTGCGGTTCCATCTCTTGTAAGCGTTGAGGGCGAGCGCGCCAGCCGCAAAGCCAAGCAGAAATATTACTATCGCCGCGACTCGAACTTGCCATTTCCTTTTGTTGGTGATGTCCATACTTTACCTCACCGTTTCTTCGTCTGCGTCGTAGATCGTATTCAGCACCTGAGCGTCGGATACCGGCTCGTCAAGCTGTTCGTTTTGATTGAGCAAGACCTCTTCCGCCGAATAATTGTTGGCAAGAGGACTCAGCTGCGGCTGACTGGAAGCGATTTGATTGCCGGGAACAACGAAAGTCAGAACTGCCAGGGCTGCGACCGTCGCCACCATCGATGATGCGAGCGCGCCGGCAGCGCGCCACATTCGACCCCAGGCCCATGAGTCAGACTCATTCATCCGCTCTCGCAGGATTGCCATCACTCTGGTGTGAAAGAAAGGCGACGGCTCAAACACTGCGGCAGCGCGCTCCTTCAGCAAGAGGGCTGAGATTTGCGCCGCCTGGAAAGCCCGCAGGCAATCTGAGCAGTGATCAGTATGAGCACGAATCGCAGTCAGATCGTTTTCGCTCAAACTCGCGAGCGGTGCGTTCTCTATTAAACTAATGATGTGTTCGTCTTTCATCCCGGAACTCCTCTAGCTTGCCAAACTCCTGTCGCCACCCTGCTTGCGTGCCAGCAATTTCTCAACTGCTTCGCGCATCCGGCGGCGCGCGCGAAAGGCCAGCACCTTTACTTTCGATTCTGACCAGCCAGTCATCTTCACGACGTCCTTCACTGAAGCCTCTTCGCCATCAATCAACGTCAAAACCAATTGGTCGTCAGGCGCCAGGGTTTGCAGCACTCTCCCGGCGAGGTCCGCGGCGACCAAACTGCGCTCGCTCGATTCATGTTTTTCTGTAGCCGCGTCAGTCAGGTTGTGATCCAACCAACTGGTCTCGTCTTCAGTCAGATCAGAGACTGTCAATTCCGGACGACGCTTCGAGCGGCGCAGCAGGTTAAGGCAAGTGTTGGTGGTGATGCGGGTCAGCCAACCCTCCATCGAGCCGCGTCCTTCGTAGCTGCCGAGTTCAATGAAGGCTTTCAGAAAAACCTCCTGCGCCGCTTCTTCGACGAGACTCCGCTGCCGAAAGAATTTGCCGGCAAACCGAAAAACGCGAGGACTGTAACGGCGCACAATCTCTTCGAAGGCAGACTCATCACCTTCGCGCGCCAGGCGCGCCAGCTCCAAGTCTGAGTCCTGTTCGTGACCGTGCGACAGTCAGCGCCCCTCATCGAAGTTTCGAAATGTGCTGGATGGCGGACTCAATCTTACTGAACCCACCATCCGGCTCGCCAGTCTAAACGCCTTAAGCTGGGAGCGCAGGCATCTTGGGGTGCCATGTTGCCTGCTGCGACGTGGCCACGATCGTTGAGGCAGACAAGATGTCTGCGCTCCCAGCGCCAGGCGCTACTGATCCGTTTACTGAACTTTCGGTTCGCCGTGATTGGCCATTTTCGCCTTAAACTCAGCGCGCTTCTGTTCCAGTTGTGTTTTCTGTTCCGGCGTCAGCACCGACAGCATCTCCTGACGCATTTTAAACTGCTCGCCCATCAGTTTCGCCTGAATGCCGGCTGACTCTTGCAGCTTCTGGGTGGCTAACGCTTCGTTGAACGTACCGCCCTCAGTCGCCTGGCGCAACTCCTGTCGCTTGGCGCGGAGCGCCTGATGCAGCGACTGCGTGCGCTCGCGAAAACTCTGACTGATCTGCTTCATCTTAGTTTTCTGATCGTCAGTCAGGTTAATGCCCATCATGCCGCGCATGCGACCGCCGCGCTCGCCGCCCCAGCCTCGGCCTTCGCGCCCTTCTTTGCCTTCACGATCGCCCCAGCCCTTGCTGCGGTTGCCATGGCGCTCGCCATTTACTTGCTGGGTGTCCTGATTAGTGCTGTTTGATTGCGCGAAGGCAATCGGCGCCGCTAAGGCAACGGCCGACAGGGAGGCGATAGTCAGCGTCTTAATCTTTCCTAATTTTTTCATTTTTCTTCCTTTTACTCCTGGTTAATTTGAATTTCTGAGTGGAGGGCCGTTATTAGCCTCCCGACTGGTAAGACACCGTAATCCGCTCAATGGTTACAGTGGGCAAATGCACTCCAATAGAGATTCTTACTGAGAAGTGTCGATTGTGTGTTTTCGTGGAACGTTAGTGTAACGGGAATACCGTTTGCTGTGTCTAACCTAATTAGCTAATCAAAGTATTGAAATCGAACCCATTGATAAGGTGTGAGCATGTCGAGTGAAACCATTAAAGAGCGCTTGCCTGTAAGCGGCATCAACACTACCAGAGCAGCGAGCTGGTTAAGCCTGAGTTGGAAAAAACTCCTGAGCAGCAAGAAGCGGCTCATTTTGGGAGGCGCCGGCCTGGCAGTGTTCGCATTTGCTGCGTATTACTTTTGGGGAAACCAGTCGAGCGCGCCGCAATACATGACCGCGAAGGTCGAACGCGGAAATCTGCGCAATACAGTCATCGCAACGGGGACGCTGCAAGCCGTGACAACAGTGCAGGTGGGCAGTCAGGCTTCGGGGACGCTTTCCGCGCTCTACGCCGATTTTAATTCTGTAGTGAAGAAAGGGCAGATCATCGCCCAACTCGACCCGGCGGTTTCCAAAGCGCAAGTAGATCAGGCCCGTGCGAACGTGCAACAGGCCCGCGCGAGTTTGCAGCAGGCGATTGCCAGTGTTTCCGGTTCGCGCGCCGGCGTTAGCGATGCCCAGGCAAAGGGGCTCGCTGCCAGATCGACGGTGCAAAACAACCAGTCCGGGGTTTCAAGCGCGCAGGCCAACCTCGCGGTACTTAAGGCGCAGCTCGACGACGCTCTCGCCTTTCTCAAGCAGCAGGACTACTTGATGAAGAGCGGAGTGATCGCGCAGCGAGATTACGATCTCGCGAACACCGCCTACAAAACTGCTGAAGCGCGTTACAACCAGGCCGCGGCCCAACTGAATCAAGCAGTCTTAAGCGAACAGTCTTCGGCCGGTTCGGGAGTCGCGCAGTCACAGGCGCAGATACAGCAGTCGCAGGCGCAGGTGCAACAGTCGCAAGCGCAGGTGCAGCAGGCACAGGCCCAGGTGCAGCA
>JBGQJH010000133.1:0-6834 GCA_041498935.1 Pyrinomonadaceae bacterium
AACACTGTGATTGTCGGCCTGCCAAAAGAGATAAAGGACAACGAATACAGAGTTGGCTTAACGCCTGCGGGCGTACGCGCCCTGACTGACGCCGGCCATCAGGTTATTGTTGCGCAGAACGCGGGCGAAGGTTCCGGTTTTGACGACACCCTCTATCAAAAAGCGGGCGCGCAAATTCTCGATTCCGCTGACGACGTCTGGGCCCAGGCAGACATGATCGTGAAGGTCAAGGAACCGATTGAACCCGAGTATCCCCGAATGCGTGAAGGTCAGTTGCTCTTCACCTATCTTCACCTGGCGCCGGATCGCGAACTCACAAATCAACTTCTGCAACGCAAGGTTACCGGCATTGCCTATGAGACGATCACAGATCGGAAGGGTGGCTTGCCGCTGCTCATGCCAATGTCGGAAGTTGCGGGCCGCATGGCCATCCAGGTCGGCGCCCACTACCTCGAGAAGATGGCCGGCGGCCGCGGCATTTTGCTGGGCGGCGTGCCCGGCGTGCCCGCGGCGAGAGTGGTAATCATCGGCGGCGGCGTAGTCGGAACTAATGCCGCGAAGATTGCGGTTGGCATGGGCGCTCACGTCACTATCATTGACAACAATCTCGATCGCCTCCGCGAGCTTGACGATATTTTCCTTTCCAAGATTTCAACTTTGGCTTCCAGCGCTTACATGATTCACGATGCGATTTCCAACGCCGATTTGATTGTCGGCGCGGTGCTGGTGCCCGGCGCGGCCGCCCCGCGGCTGGTAACGCGAAGCATGCTCAAAGACGTGCCCAACGGCGCCGTGATAGTTGATGTCGCGGTGGACCAGGGCGGCTGCATTGAGACAACGCATCCAACTACCCACTCAAACCCGACCTATTATGTTGAGGGTGTTTTGCACTACTGCGTGGCAAACATGCCCGGCGCCGTGCCACGCACGTCTACGTTCGCGCTGACCAATGCTACGCTGCCTTATACGCTGAAGCTTGCCAACCAGGGATTTTTTGAAGCCATCCATAGCGATCCCGGGTTGAAGGCTGGAGTCAATACCTATGCCGGTCACTGCACCTACGAGGCGGTGGCGCAAGCGCAAGATTTGCCATACACCAACATCGACGCCCTGGTGGAAGTGATCAGCGCCTCGGCTGTCTGAGAATTCTTCGCGTTTCTTTGCGAGGGTCTTTGCGTTCTTTGCGGTTTTGCTTTGCCCTCGCTTCGATCTAGCCATAAAGTGCGCGCAGGACTCGCAAAGCGACGCAAAGTGTTGAATTAGGAATCTTTCAACTTGCTGGTTCGAGTCAGCAACTCTTCAATACATTCGACCAGGCTTTCGCCCGAAACAGGTTTAGAAAGGAACGCGTCTGCCTGTTCCGCCCCACGATTCGTGTCTTTTCGTTCGAGAGCGGTCAGGAGGATAATCGGAAGCTGAGCAAGCGCCGGACTACTTCTCAGAAAGCGGCAAAACTCGTGGCCGCTGAGATTAGGCATCATCGCGTCGGTTACCACGACATCTATCGGAGTGGAGAGCACCAACTTCATCGCTTCGAGTCCATCAGATGCTGGAATCACCTGGTAGCCCGCGCGTTCGAGCACAATTTCCAGAAAGCGTCGCAGGGCGCGATCATCTTCAGCCAGCAAGACGCAGGTCTGTCTGCCGTTTTCAGCTTGTGACATCACGGCGTCTGATTCTGATAACGAAATCTTGTCCTGGACCATCATTTGGGAAACACGCGGGGAGTTGTTAGCCGAGGGCCGTAAGGTCTTTTCCGAGGATGCCCGGCTGCGATTAGCCAGGCACAATCAGAATAAGACCGGCGCAGAGCATTGTCAATTATTATCCGATTAAGCCGCAGATTGACGCGGACAAACGCGGATCGGATCAGAGAATAGGTAGAGGAGCGGTTTTTCAGATTCGTGTCATCCGCGTTAATCCGCGGCCACAATTCAGGCCTACTTGTCAATAAACTGCCGCTGCCAGAGCTCTAGATTCAGTAACTGAAAAATCTGGAGACTCAGGTCTTCGCGGCCTGAGAGGTTCAGGTCGATGAGGCGTTTCACTTCCTCGGGACGAAACAGACCACGCTTTCTAACCACTTCATCTGACAGCAGCTCAGCGACCAGCGGACACAAGGGGCCGCGCAACCACGAGCGAATGGGAGCGCCGAAGCCGGCCTTCTTGCGCCAGACGACGTCATGCGGCAGGAGTTTTTCGAGCGCGCGCTTGAGAATGTATTTACGCTTGAAGCCGCGCAGCTTTAGTTCCGGCGGCATGCGCGCCGCGAATTCAATCATCTGGCGATTAAGGAACGGCACCCGCACTTCCAGGTTCGCGGCCATCGAAGTTTTGTCCGTGGTGATCAGATTCAAGCACGGCAGGAAGGTTTTGAGATCGACGTAAAGCAGACGGTTTAGTGGCGCGGCATCGCGCACGCGAGCAAAGTAGCGGCGATGGGCGGCGTAGGCATCAAGTCCGCGTGTCGCCGCGCGCATGTCTTCGGAATAAAGTTGCTGCTTCGCATCATCCGTGAAGTAAGTGCCGTAGCCCAAATATCGTTCTTCAAAGTCGAGACCGGCGCTGCGCGCAAACTTTTTTGCGTTCCTGAGCGGCGCCGTCAATTTGCCGGGCAAGCCGCCCGGCAGCGCGCGCGAGATCGTCTTCATTAGTGGGCGGCGTAGCATCGCCGGCACCGGATCGAGAGCGCCGGCAATCTTCATCGCCAGCTGTCGCGGGTAACCTGCAAACACTTCGTCGCCGCCCATGCCTGACAACATCACTCGCAGTGTTTCGCGCGCGGCGCGCGCCACCAGGTAGCTCGGTATGGCCATGTCGATGGCCGGCTCGTCCATGTGATAGACCAGCTTGGGCAACAATTCCGCCACCGCAGGTTGCAACATGATTTCGTGGTAATCGGTATCCAGATGCTGGTTTACGCGGCGCGCCCACTCGACATCGTCCGGAATAATGTCGTAACGCAGATCCTCGGATTCGATGCCGACGGTGTACGTGGAAACTCTTCGCCCGTTGCTATGACCTTTCATCATTGCGACGATGCCCGAAGAGTCGATCCCCCCCGACAGAAACGAGCCTAACGGCACGTCGGCAACCATCTCCATCTTGACCGTGCGGTCGAGCGTCTCAAGCACCTGCTCCTGCCACCACGTTTCACTGCGGCCTTCCTCGATCTCGTCGAAGGAAACATCCCACCATTCATTGATCTCGATCTGATCGTCATGAAACGTGAGGGCATGGGCCGGCGGGAGCGTCTTGATTCCGCGAAATAACGTGTTCGGGTCGGGAACCCAGAGGAATGTCAGAAACTGGTTCAGAGCCTCGGAATCGAGCGCGCGCTCGACGAAGCCGGTCGCGAGTATCGCTTTCACTTCCGAGGAGAAAATCAAAGAACCCGGACGACCATTCTTCCCAGGCACGTAGGCATAATAAAGCGGCTTGATGCCGGCGTGATCGCGCGCGAGTGTCAGCGTGCGCTCCTGGTTGTCCCAAACGGCGAAATGAAACATGCCGTTGAGGCGCGGCAGACATCCTGGGCCCCACTCCGCAAAAGCAGTCAGCAGAACTTCCGTGTCGGTCTCGGTTCTAAACGTGTGGCTCTTGCTCTTCAGCTCCTCGCGCAGCTCGCGATAGTTGTAGATCTCGCCGCCGAAAGTAATGACATAACGACCATCAGCGGAGAGCATTGGCTGATGACCCGCTCTGGTGGTGTCGATTATTGCCAGACGGCGATGACCCAAACACGTGCGCCGGCCCGAGTCGTCAATCGCTTCCGAAGTCCAAACACCTTGATCGTCGCGACCACGATGCTCGATGGTCTGCAACATCGTGGGCGTGTGTCGTTCGGGAGCGAGGCTGATTAGTCCGGCAATTCCACACATGATCGAAAACAGTGAAGAGTGATGAGTTAGTTCTTTAGTCCAAAGTCCAATGTCCAAAGTCCAATGTCTAAAATCAAAGAACCCTTATTGGACTTTGGAATCTGCGACAGCGGACTTTGGACATTGGACTTTGGACGTTGGACTTTAGTTAATGTACGTACACTCAGTCATCACTTCTCATCACTTTCATCGCTTGTCCCGTTCGCAAAGAGTCCCTGATGCGAAAGGTAGCTCGCGTTGTAGCTTCAAGTTCTGGAAGCGTAATCGGGGCCGGCTTACCTTCGGCGACAACGGCGCACGCCACGCGTGTTTCCTCAGCCTGCCCTTTGTCCTGCTCACGTAGCGTTTCCTTCTTCTCGCGACCGCCGGCGTAGCGTCTGGCACTGCGAAAATCTTCAATGACAAAAGTTTTTCCTTCGCCAAAAATTTCGATGCGCTCTTTCCCGAGGCTGCTGTCACCTTCGGCAAGGTAGGCAATCACACCGTTTGAGCCATCGCTGAATTGCAAGGTGATGAAGACCGAGTCTTCGCGAACTACATTCCCCTTATCCGCAGCCACGGCTTCGGCATAGACGCTCTTTGGCGCGGCGCCGGTAAGGAACTGCATCAAGTCAACGAAATGACAAACTTCACCAATTATGCGTCCGCCGCCTTCACTTGCATCCTGCGTCCAGTGCTCGCGCGGAACGCGGCCAGCGTTCACGCGGTAAACAATCGAAAGCGGTGATTGTCGGCCGCCAAAAAATTCCTTCGCCCTGCCAGCCAGAGGTGAAAAGCGCCGGTTGAACCCAACGAGCAACTGTCCTTCAGAACGCGCCGCCGCCTCAAGCACGCCATCCAGCTCGGCGTCGTTGAGCGCGAGCGGCTTTTCTACGAAGACGTGCTTGCCACGCGCGAGCGCCAGCCTCGCCAGCTCCGCATGCGAACCGTGCCGCGTGGCAATAACAATTAGATTCGCCTGCGTATCATCAATTACGCTTTGGGCGTCTGACAGGAAACGCGCGAAGCCATATTTCGTGCCCATGTCGCGCGCTGAAACGCCTGACGCGGAAGCAATGGAACAAAACTCGACGCCTGCGGCCTTGAAGTTTGGTAGCAGAACTTTTTGCGCGTACCCTCCGGCGCCGATCAAGCCAACGCCTACGCGTCCAGCCGGCACTGCCGCTTTCTTAGCCGCCGAACGGTTTTCGATGCGGCCGCTAACTTCGCTTTCAGTATCGTAGGTCAGGAGGACCGCCAGATATTCCTCATCCGTGTTGCCGGAAATTAGTTGGTAAGCGCTCCGGGCGTCGTCAAGGGAAAACCGATGCGTGATGAGTGGCTTCACATCAATCCGTCCGGCGGCCACGAGGTCGAGGAAGGCTTCGATGTTGCGGCCCTCGGTCCAGCGCACATAGGCCACGGGATAATCGTGCCCGCGTTCCTCATAATCGGGATCATGCCGGCCCGGTCCGTATGACAGGGAAACTTTCAGCGTCAGCTCCCGCTGGTAATAGATATTCCGCGGTACGTTCATTCCGACCATCCCAACTGCCACCACGCGACCCTTCAACCGCGAAATCTCGCCAGCCAGTTCGATGGGCTCGTTTGACGCCGTTGCCGCCGCGATGATGCAAGCGTCGGCGCCGCGTCCCCTGGACCAGGCCAGGACCTTCTCTCTCGCCTCATCAGGAGCGCAGCCGCCATCGGCTCCCGAAGCTCGGGCGAATTGAAGGCGTGCTTCGTCGATGTCGATTCCGAAGACACGACAGCCATTCGCTTTCAAGAGTTGGACGGTAAGCTGCCCAACCAGACCCAGCCCGATCACTACAACCGATTCACCCAGCGCCGGCTCGGTGAGACGCACACCCTGCAACGCGATCGCGCCAACTGTTCCGAAAGCCCCTTCTGTAAAACTCAACTGCTCCGGCAACCGCACGCATAAGTTCCGCGGAACCGAGATGACTTCCGCGTGAGACGCGTAGTCGGTGCCGGCACACGCCACACGATCACCGGCGCGAAAATCAGTCACGTCTGGCGCAGTTTCGATGACAGTGCCGGCGGCGCTGTAACCAACCGCGTGCGACTGATCAAGCTTGTCGCGCACGCCTTCAAGCGCTTGCATGATCCCTTCAGCTTTCACCTTCTCCCAAACTTTTCCGATCAGCTCGGGTCTCTCCCTGGCTTTGCCTAACAGACCTTTTCGTCCCAGCTCGGCCAGCGCGCGCTCAGTGCCCGCGCTGATCAAAGATGCAGCGGTGCGAACCAGCACGCGGCCTGGCTGCACGATGGGAACCGGCACTTCGGCCACCATGCCTTCGCCCGTTCTCAAGTTTTGCAAAAGCTGCTTCATTGACTCCTCACCGAATCATTAACCCCGGAGGTTTCGCCTCAGCTTGCCTTATCTTTGCCTCTCTTTGCGATTCCGCTTGGCGTCCTTTGCGGTTAATGCTTCTTAGTCGGTTCAAAATCTGTACCGCAAAGAGCGCAAAGGGCTCGCAAAGAGGCGCAAAGAAAGAAGAGAAACTCACAAATTGTCCTTCGCCAATGTGCTTTCGATCAGACCCGAAACAAACTCAGCACGCACGTCCCACGTTCCACTGGAAACCGCCGCCTGCCTCGCTCGCGCGGCCGCGGGATCGTTTTCCTGCAAAGCTTCTTCCACCAAACGAAACCAATCATCGTGGCTGCGCGCAATCCGCAGCACGTCGCCCATCGATTCATATTCAGGCAGCGGCGAGATGACGACCGGCAGTCCGGTTGCCAGATACTCGCGGACCTTTATCGCCGAACCGTAACTCGTAAACGAGTGCGCAGTGTCCCACGGCAGGACGCAGACATCAAAACCGGCGGCATAGCGAGGCAGTTCCTGATAGGACACCGGCGGCAGAAAATGTGTATTTGGCAGAGCCTCAATCTCGACGCCCCGCGACTTATTGCCAATGAAGATCCACTGCCAATCAGGTCGCTCCCG
>JBGQJH010000134.1:0-6827 GCA_041498935.1 Pyrinomonadaceae bacterium
TGGCACGCTTCTGCCGCAGCCAACGCACGCGCTTCTGCTTCCGACTTTTGGCGTGACTCCTCCGCCATCTTCAGACGAGCTTGTTCCGCACTTAACTGACGTGCTTCTGCTTCGGCTTCCTCGATGCGTTTGATCTGTTCCAGCTCGGCCTGACGTAGTGTCTCAATTTCACCCTGGAGGCCGACCTCTCGCTCGGCACCTTGGCGGATCTTTGTCTCAGCCCGGTAACGCGTCTCTTCCAGCGCGGTCAGACGGCCTTTGGCTTCTTCCATGAGGTTGATGTGCTCGTCGACCGCTTTGCCAAGAGCTTTAATCTCGTCACTCAGCTTTTGTCTTTTCGCTGCTCGCGCCTGAGCTTCTTTTTCGGCGGTGTTGTGAAGAGCTTCCAGTTGAGCTAGTTGAGCAAGTTCCTGCTCGGCATGATGGCGCGCTTCCGCCTCAGCCTGATTGCGAGCTTCTTCCAGAGCATTACGCGAAGCCGTGGCCGCTTGGATGCGCTCGAGCAGTTCAGCTTCAGCCTTGCGTAGAGCTTCAATCTCCGCCTCAAGATGCTGTTCAGCTGCCGCGTGCTTTTGCGCTTCAATTGCCAACTCGCGCCGAATGGTTTCCAACTCGGCGAGCAGTTGCCGGTGCTCATCGCTTTGACGACGCGCCTGCGCTTCCGCCTGCTGCTTCGCTTCCGCCTGCGCGCAAAGAAGGATCTGCAGTTTCTTTAGGCGCTCGACCTCTTCAGCTTCAGCCTTACGCAACGCTTCAATATCGACACTTAGTTGCTGTTCTTTTTCGGCTCTTTCATACGCTTCTGCCTGCGCCTGGCGGCGAATAGACTCTAACTCGGCGAGCAGTTGCCGGTGCTCATCGCTTTGACGACGCGCCTGCGCTTCCGCCTGTTGGCGCGCGGCTTCCTGCGCACGTATTAAGGCTTCCGCCTCCTTCATGCGCTTGAGTTGTTCCGTTTCCGCCGCTCGCAGTAGATCGATGGCCGCAATTAGTTGCCGCTCTTTTTCGGCGCGGTCGTGTACCTCTGCTTCTGCTTTGCTTCGAGCGACTTCCCGCTCGGCCAATCGTTGAGTCTCTCTTGCCGCGCGCTCCTGAGCTTCGGTTTCGGCCAGTTGACGCGCTTCCTCTTCAGACCGCCGGCGCGCCTCGGCTTTGCGACGGTTAGCCTCGATCGCAGCGAGCCTCTGCTGTTCGTCCCTGGTGCTACCACGTTTCTCTGCTTCCGAACGCCGGCGCTCCCGGTCATGGGTCGCCTGCCTTAGCGCAGCTTCTTCGTTGGGTAGCAGCCCTTTCTGATCAGGTGGAAACAACTCATTCTCGCTTTTCTCAAAGACTGCGCTGTCATTACTGTGAAGCGGACTCGCCGTTGCCGGTTCTGTCGCGGATGAATTCGCCGCTCGCGTGGCGATGGCCCGCATTGCACTAGAGATTGTTCGTCGCGCTCCTTCGTCCTGGACGCGTGTAAGTAGGTCCTGAAGCGGTGCGATCGCTTCAGAGTCGCCGATGTGGCCCAGCGACTCGGCCGCTGCCTGACGAACTTCCGGCGCATTATCAGAAAGCGCGGCGATGAGGTAGGGCGAAGCTAACGGCCTGCCCAACTTTGCCAGTCGATGTGCTGCCGCCGCGCGCCTGGCGGCGGAGTCTTCCATGAGTAGATCGTGAGTGGCTTCGGCGAAGTCACCCATGAAAGGCTGGTGCGAACGCTCCGCCGCATCTGTGAAGACAGAGCCGGGAGCGCCGCGATGCGAACCATTCATCGGCGAAGGAAGGTTTTCAGGAGAGTTGAGGGGCTCTGAAGAGCGGTGAGTCATAGCTAATCCTTGTCGTCCAGGTTCCCGACAAGCTCAAGGGATGTAGTCTCCCTTCAACTAAGCTGTTAGGCGAATTAGAGACTTCCGGGCTTGGTTAGTATTGGTACTTGGGAGCGAAACCTGATTTGGTTAATCGATGGCTTCGGAAAATTTGCGCGATTGGTGAGAAGCTTACGGGCTGGTTACGCTTGATTTTCTGCCCGGACCCGGTTGGTCCAAGCTTCTTGGATTTTGCTCGATCTTGTCCGGAAGGTCAATAGAGTTGTTCCAGAATCGTTTTTTCCTGAGCATTTCGCACAATTTGACCCGCTTGAAGACCGGTTAGGATTGGCCCTGGGGAGTTTAACTACCAGGACTTATTCTGAACCAGCCGCCGCGGAGCGCGCGAGAAAGGCGTCGCGCACCAGCGCGTTAAACTTCTCCGGTTGCTCCTGCTCAGGCATCATCCGGCAGTAGTCGAACACTTCCAAGGCAGAGCCAGGATTTAGCTCCTGGAGTGACACGCCTTTCTCAACGGGCGTCGACGTGTCCTGTTTACCCCAAACCAAAACAATGCGCTGTTTAAGTCGCGAGAAGGGAGATCGCGCGTCAGTATTGAGATAGCCTGAGAGGAAGGCGGCGATGGCATGCTGCGCGCCTGGCTGGTGGCTGGTGGCATAGAGATTGGCGACGAGCCGATCGGTAACGCGATGATGATCGTAAAACAAATTGTCGCGCGCGTAGTCTCGGATGCTGCGTTCGCTGGCCATCACGTTGTAGAAGGAGGTGCCGAGCACGGGCGATTGCAGCAGGCCGTAAAACGCCGCGCCCGCCATTCCCGGTCGGCGGTTTAGCGTATCAGAGCCAGTGGGCCCGTTGAGCACCATTGAGTTGATTAGCTCGGGATGTTCGTCGGCAACGCGAATCGCGTAAGCGGCACCGAGCGAGCTGGCGATTACGTTGGCTGGGTAACCCGACACCTCGCGAATGAAGTCGGTGATTAGTTCGACGTAGAGATCGGCAGAATAAGAAGCGCCGGCGGGTTTTTCAGAGAAGCCGAAGCCCAACAGATCGAAGGCATAAACTCGGAAGTCCTTTGCCAGTTCGTCAAAATTCTTTCTCCACATGAAGCTTGACACGCCGGCGCCGACGCCATGGATGAAAACCAATGGCGGCCCGGAGTTTTCCGCGCCGGAAGTCTTATAGAACACGCGCCCATGTTTCCAGCGGAAGAAGTGGGCCTCGCCACCAAGCGCACTTTCATCGGGCTCACTGGCGTTGCGCTGAATCACAGCATTCAGCGCGGCCAGTGCGGCCACGCCGGCGCCGCCGGCAAGCATCGTCTTCCAAAGGGTTCCTAGTTTACTCATAAAAGCGTTTCGAGTTTCGGGTTCCGAGTTCCGAGTTCCGAGTTCGCAATCCGGGTTCTAGTCACCGTCACGAACCCGAAACTCGAAACCCGAAACTCGAAACCCCGCTTTTTAAATGAACGCGAAATCAAACTGCTCCTGGTGCACCGCCGGGTCGCTGTTGATATCTACCGGGCCGAGATACTCCTCGATCTCATTCAAGACATCTCGTTCGGAGCTGCGCAACGCTTTTGCGACCTCGGGGTGAATGCGCAGCGTTGTCTGTTTATTCTTTCTGTCTCCATTCATGGCCTTGCCAAGGGTGCGCGCCTCCTCGAGGAGTTCATAACAAACTGTCTGCGGCGACTTGATCAAGCCCGCCCCCTGGCAATACTGGCAAGGCGCGCACAGCGTTCGCTCGAGCGACTGCTTCACGCGCTTGCGGGTCATAATCACCAACCCGAAATCATTAAACGAAAGAACTTTGGTTGGTGACTTATCGCCGCGCAGCGCATCCTGCAACGCCCCCATCACCCGGGTGCGATTCCGGCGCTCTTCCATGTCGATCAAGTCGAGCACGATGATCCCGCCCAGATCGCGCAAGCGAATCTGGCGCACGATTTCATCGACCGCCTCGAGGTTGGTTCGCGTGATCGTGTCTTCGAGACGGCCACTGCCACGACCTACAAATTTTCCTGTGTTGACGTCAATCGCCACCAGCGCCTCGGTCTGATTAATGACCAGGTAACCACCCGACTTGAGCCACACTCGCGGTTTGATTGCCTTATCGATCTCAGCTTGCACGCCGTAGGTTTCGAGGATTGGCTGATCGCGAGTGTAAAGCTTCACGCGTTTTACCATGCGCGGCTGGATGCGATTGACAAACTCAACGATGGCTTCGTATTCCTCTTCAGAGTCGACGCGGATGGCTGCGAAGTCGTCTGACAACTGATCGCGCAGAATGCGCTGAACCAGATCGAGATCTTTATGGACCAGGGTTGCCGGCTTCGACTTTTCAGCGGCGGCCCGAATGTCGAGCCAGGTTCGCACGAGATAGCGAACGTCCTCGCGTAACTCCGCTTCGCTGATGCCTACGCCTGCGGTGCGAACAATAAAGCCGCCCGAAGGGATTTCTTCACTGCCGCGGATTAGTGTAATCAATTTCCGCAGACGCTGGCGTTCGCTGTCTGATTCGATCTTTCGCGAGACACCGACGTGCTCAACGGTCGGCATGTAAACTAAGAAGCGACCGGGTAAGGCGATATGCGAAGTGATGCGCGCGCCCTTTTTGGCGATAGGTTCTTTGGCAATCTGGACGAGTATCTCCTGTCCCTCGCGTAGCAGATCCGTGATGGTCGGCTGCTGTTGGCGATCCCTACGACCAGACCCTCGGCCGCCACGTCCATCGCGACCTCGAGCCCGTGAATCGCGGTTATCTCGCGAATCGCGGCTGTCGCGTGTATCGCGTGACGGTGGCGCCGAAACTGCTGGAGGGTTGGCAAGTTCAGCAGTTTCCGGAGCAGCTGCCTCTGTCGCAATCTCGTGCTCGGAGTCGCTGCCGTCTGCGGGTTCACCCTCAGTGGGCGCGTCGGAAACTGCTGCGTCAGAACCGGCTGCCTTGCTGGGACGGCGACGGCGACGTCCACCGCGGCGCGTGGCAAACTCGGCGCGCGAGTTTTTCTCTGCGAGCCGCGCTTCCGCATCCACGTAAACATCCTCCCCAGCTTCCGCGTTTTCGACATCGGCGTCGGTCGCCGCCAGTTCTTTGGCCGGCTTCTTCGTTGACCCGCGTTTGCTGGCTGGTTTTTTCTTCGCGCCCAGGCTGCTGAGAAGTTTTCCAACTCTGGATTTCCTGGTACTGGCCCGCTCGCGAGGTTGTATCTCCTCGGTCTCCATTTCCGTTCCGCTGCTCGCGAAAACTTCCGCTTCGGCTTCATCATCGTTCACGCGTTCAAAAGAGCCACCTCGCAACAGGTTTTCATCGACGTCATCAACAAAACTTTCGATATGCGCCGCGATTGGCTCACGAGTCCGCGGGGCAGCGCTTTCGCCGGCCGCCGCATTGTCGCCGTCATCCACCCGTTGAAACGAATCGGCACTGTAATCGACACTTGAGATCAATGAGCCCACTTCGGCCGTGCGAAAATCCTCCTCGAGATTAAACTCGCCCGCGTGGATTTGATCGAAGAGCCGCTCCTGAAGCCGCGCGTCCTTAAACATCTCGCCGTTGGCCGCGGTCTCCTCCTCATCGATGATTCTGAGAATGGAAGGATCGGCGGCAACAAATGGAGTATCAATGTCCTCTGCCTTGATCCGCGTTCTGGCATCAATTGACGGCGCCTCAGTTGCATCGGACCCTTCTTTGCCGCCGCGGCGGCGACGTCCGCGCCGGCTGCGACGCTTCCCGGCCTCTCCACCCTCGCCGGTTTGTTCGGTTGGCTGTTCAGCCGCTAATTCAGCCGACTCTTCAACCTCGCCCGCCATTTCATCCTGCGGCTCCATCTCGCCGAGCGGCTCGACGCGCTCGTGGGCAGCTTCGATGTGGCGTTCGCGTTCGACACGCGCCAGGGCAATCTGCTCCGCCGCCACCCGATGGGCGTCTTCCAGGTTACCCTTCTGCGATTTGTCGATTACGATTCGCTCAAACTCTTCTTCCTCATCGAAGAAGTCGGACACGTAAAGAAACGCATCGCGCTCGAGTCCGATGTCGACAAAGGCCGACTGCATGCCGGGCAACACGCGCATCACGCGCCCTTTGTAAATGTTACCGACAATTCCCTGATTGCCTTCGCCGCGTTCGATGTAGAACTCGGTCACCTTTTCGTCTTCGATGATCGCGATCTTCTTTTCACGTCCGTTGAGGCTGATGATTAATTCTTTTGCCATTGTGTACTTGATGTCTCCTGAAGCGTGTGCCGCGAACCTGTACGCCGAACGCTTAAGTCGAAAGGCTCCCGAGCCTCCAACTCTGCGTAGCGAATAACAGGGTGTTTAGTGTGGCGAGAGACGCTACTCAAAATTGTGGATTGCGTGAGGCGGGCTTCAAGCTGAAAAGCGAGGCGCGCCGACCGCGGATTAGCGAGACGCTTGGGCGTTTCACCGTAAATTGATTCCCTGGAAATTACCGGCCGGGCGTGAGATCGTGGCAAGACTGGAGAAACCTGCTGGCTGGAAGCCTGCGCTCCCAGGAGGTTGCCCGCTGGCCGGTTATGAATAGGTTGTCGGTCGCGTGCCGATTGAGTTGAGTCTGGATCCAATTCGTCCAGAACGCGACGGTCACTAGAACTAATCAAAAAAGAAACCTAACTAGCCGCTTGGCGCGTCCAGCAGAAACTTGTAACAGGCAGCGTCCCTCAGGTGGGGAACGGCGCAGGCATTGGAACACCCGGCGGCACACCCGAACTCGCCGGCTGTGCTCGCGACCTGTTTGCACTTCATCTGGATGTCAACGGGATCCCCTGGGATCCCAGCGCGCGTCTTTCTCTTGAGCACCGCTGCCCACGACCGCGGCTTACCGTAAAAGTTTGAATGATACGTCCGTTGTGTGTGGACGATCGCAAAAATTCTGACTCGCTTGTCGGGAGCACCGTGCTCTAAGTAGAGCTTCCGTCGTGCTGCTTGTTTGTTTCAAGAGCGTTTGGCGGTTGAAACGAAAAAACTCCGCAGGGGCGAGCTAAGGTGAGTATAA
>JBGQJH010000135.1:0-6764 GCA_041498935.1 Pyrinomonadaceae bacterium
AACGAAGACGCCAAAAAGAACGCCGCTGTCTCCCGGCGGCAGAAACGCCTTTGGAATGAGCACAAAGAGCCAGACTGTTCCGGCGAGACAGACGACCCAAATGATTGGTGAGATCCAACGATGGCGCAGGAACCACCACAGTGATTCTCCATACATCGTCAGCACGCGCTTCTCGATCCCGCCGATCACGCGTTCCATCCAGGTCTTTTTCGAGCCTTCACCGCGCTGCTTCAACAGTCGCGCGCACATCAGCGGAGTCAGCGTCAGCGACACCAAACCGGAAGCGAAGATCGCAATGACGATCGTAATTGCGAATTCGCGGAAGATGCGGCCAACCAGGCCTGACATGAATACCAGCGGAATGAACACTGCCGCCAGCGAGATGGTCATCGACATGATCGTGAAGCTGATTTCCCTGGCGCTATTGATGGCTGCTTCAAACGGTTGCTCTCCGCGCTCCATTCGGCGCACCGTGTTTTCGAGAAACACGATTGCATCGTCAACCAGAAATCCGATCGCCAGCGTAAGCGCCATCAACGATAAGTTGTCGAGACTGTAGCCCAACGCGCGCATGGCGATAAATGTGATGAGCAACGACAGCGGCAGAGCGACGGTGGGAATAAGTGTGTCGGTGACTCGACCCAGGAAAGCAAAGATCACAATCACCACCAGGACAAAGGCGATGAGCAGCGTCGTTTCCACGTCGATAACCGAATGAACGATGCTCTGCGAGCGATCGTATATCGGCGTGATGCGAATTGACCCCGGAAGCTCCGAGCTGACCTGGGGCAATACCTCCTGAATGCTTTTGGACACCTCTACAGCGTTGGCGCCCGCCCGACGATTGACGGCCACGATTACGGTGGCTGAAGGCACTTCATACCCACGCACCCAGAACCGCATGTTCACACGTTCGTCCTGCACGGAATCCTTAACCACGGCAACGTCGCGCAGGTAGACCGGCGAGTCGCCTGTCCCGCCAACTATCAAATTGCTGTATTGCTCGGCATTTTCGAGTTGACCTTGCGGCCTCAGGATCGCGGTTCCGGAACTGCTGTCCAATTGCCCGGCTCCGGTGTAGCTCGTTCCGCTTTTGATTTTGGCACTCAGATCGTCAATCGAAATCCCTCGGGCCCACATCGCCGAAGGATTGGCCTTAATACGAATAGCCGACTTGGTGCCGTACACGTCCACGCGCGACACACCGGCCAGGATACTGAGGCGCTGGCCTACCTGCGTCTTCGCGTAGTCGTAGAGTTGACCCGACGTGACGGAGTCGCTGGTCAGAGCGATGTACATGATCGGCTGATCGTTAGGATTGCTTTTCGAATAGGTCGGCGGCGAGGGCAGATCGGCGGGCAGGCTGCCAATGGCCTGCGAGATCGCGGTCTGTACGTCGGTTGCGGCTACATCGATGTTTTTGTCTAGCGCGAACTGGAGCGTCAAGCTTGCTACTCCCTGAGTACTCGTGGAAGTAACCACCTCGAGCCCATTGATCTGCATGAACTGGCGTTCCAGCGGCGTGGCGATGTTGTTTGCAATCGTATCCGGACTGGCTCCCGGGTAGCCCACCTGCACCTGGATGACCGGATAATCCACGGGCGGCAGATCATTCACCGGCAGTTGAAAGTAGCTCAATACTCCGAACAGGATTACTGAGACCGTCAACACCGCGGTCATGACGGGCCGGCGGATGAAAGGTTCCGAGAGGTTCATTATTTCGCCCCATTAACGCTTGAGGACGAGTTCGCCGGTTGCTCGATGCGGACTTTGCCGCCCGGCGTGACGCCAAGTTGGCCGTTGATAACAACACGTTCGCCGGGTTCTACTCCGTCTTCAACAACAACCAGATCTCCCTGCCGCTGGCCCAGCGACACCGGCCGCTGTTCGGCAGTCGAGTCCTGCTTGACGACGTAGACGAACGATCCCTTGGCAGACATTTGCGGGGCTGTGACAGGCACGAGCACCGCTTGATGTATTGTGTTTAATACCAGACGAATATTGACGAAACGGCCCGGCCAAAAGCGATGTCCCGCGTTCGGAATCGTGGCGCGCAGATTCACGGTACCGGTCGCATTTTCCACGACGTTGTTTAGAAATGTAAGCTGACCGATAACTGGATCATCCGCAGTATCGGGGAGACGCACCTCTGCTCTTAGCCTGCCTGCGCGCATCTGTTGCTGCACTTCTGCGAGATTGTTTTGGGAAATGGTGAAGTCAGCGTAGATGGGGTCCAATCGCTCGATCACCAGCAAGGCATTGCTACTGCGGGAAATGGCATTGCCCGAAGCGGCGCCGTCCGAACTGCCGCCACTTGAGCCGCCAGGGTTAACGACGTTTCCGACATCCACGAGTCGCTGGCCCGCACGACCGTCAATCGGAGAGCGAATGTGGCAGTAGCTGAGTTCAACTTTCGCACTCTCAACCGCCGCCAGATCCACCTTGGTGGCTTCCTCAGCGCTGTGAACCGCGGCTCGATCAGCATCGACGTTCGCATTAAGCGAGTCTGAGTTAGCGCGGAGTTGTTCATACTGCTCGCGCGGAACTATCCCCTGCTCGACTAACTTGCGATACCGGTTGACCTGGACTTCGCCCCACTTCGCCTGGGCAATCTCCCTGGCCAGGTTTGCCTCAGCCTGTTTCTTCAGGGCGTTGTCTCTGGATACGTTCGCCTGGGCTTGTCGCAAACTCGCTTCGAAGGGCCGGGTGTCGATCGTAAATAACGGGTCGCCTTTCTTCACGTCCGCGCCGTCAGTAAAGTGAATCTTGGTGATGCTCCCTGACACTTGAGGCTGAATGGATACCACTTCGCGCGCGACAGTCTTGCCGATCGCATCCAGGTAGGTGGGAACGTCCTGGCTGACAGCTACGCTCACCGATACGGGAGCCGGCGGCCGTTCAAAGTTCTGCTGCGCCTTGTTAGCGCAGCCAGTGAAGAAGCTGGCCGACAATCCGGCTAAGGAAAGAACCACGCCAAAACGCGAACTCCACGCCTCGTTGTATTTCATTGCCATATTTCCCCAGGGCTTTGGTCGGAGACTCAACGATTATCAACTGCTGCCGCGAATCAAGCAAACGTCTCGAATATTGTCAGCTACGTTTCAAGCACCGGTTTTGTTGCAAGCACAATTTTGTGCTTAGAGATGGGCCCTCGGACTGATTATTCGCGCATCTGCGCTCCAGCACATCAAGAACCCGTCACGTCAATGGTCGAACCTACCTACCATACCGGCGCCGCCCGACTGATTCCCCAGCCGCTTGAACCGACCAGCCGAGTTCCTGACCGCGACGGATGTCCTTTCAGTATCAACCTCCGCATTGTCTTGCGCTTTGCGAACAAGCATACGCCGGGGCAGGTTCATCCTGTGTTAAGGGCAGGCAAAAAAATGTTAAGAGTTGTGAACTTTACCTTCAGGACAAAGCTCTGGATAACACTTAGGTGCGCTTCATTTCGCTGGGTGTTATGCTGGTTCATCCCTTTTTAAGACCCGGCGAAATACTTCTATGTTCAGATTCAGAAACAAACACCTCACATTCGTTCACCCAAAGCGCTTCGCCGGGCGGGCGATCCTGCTCGCTTTCGTTTGCACGGTGGCAGGGGGTTGGCAAACCGCAGCAGCACAAACTGTCCCCTCGGCACAGCCGGCCGCCTCCCCGCAACCAACCGCCTCGCCGCAGACAGCTGCCGACCGCAACGAGTCGGAACGCTCTGACAGGCTGACAGGCGGGCGCGTCGAGCTCGCCGAATTCGAGCCGAACCAACCGGACATCCGGATCACCTTAAACGTGCCTTCGTTTCGTTTGACACTTTGGCAAAACGGCAAAGAGGTAAAGTCTTATTACGTTGGCGTGGGCATGAAGGAGCATCCGCTCTATATCGGCGACCGTGAGGCAACTGAGATAATCTGGAACCCTGCGTGGATACCGCCCGACAGCGATTGGGTGAGTGATATAAAGAGCGTCCGCCCCGGCGAGATTATCAAGGCGAGCGATCCACGCAACCCGCTCGGCAAAATGAAAATTCCTCTTGGCGATAGTTACCTCATTCATCAGGCGGCAAAAGTAACCGACCCCGGCAACCTGGTCTCGCACGGCTGCGTGCGCGTGCTGCGTCCCGATCTCTACGACCTTGCCGACAAGATCGTCGCGGCGCGTAGCGTGCCCGTCTCGCCCAAGCGCATCGAAGCCGCGAAGCGTAACTTGCGCACGCTTGTCGTGAAGCTCCCGGAACCGGTGCCGGTGGACATCAACTACGACACGCTGGTCGTCGAGGAGGGTGTGCTCCACATTTACCCGGACGTTTACGACCGGGGAACAAACCGCCCCGCCCGTTTGCGCGCAAAGCTCCAGGCGTCGAAGGTTATGGTGTCGAATCTGAGCGACGCGACGATTAAGCAAATGCTACAGAGAGTGACCCGCCACACGCAGTTCGTGGTGGAAAAGAGCAGCATCGAACAGGGACGCGCACTCGAAGATGGACGCGTGATTCCTCTTATCCCGAGAAAGCAGAAGGCAGTCGGCAGCAAGTAGTCGAAGGCGGGTACTCACCAGTCAGAAGAAACAGATTTTCCATTTCTCAATTTCTCATTTTCCATTTTCCATTTCTGAACGGCAACAAAGTTGGCACTTCCCAATTTCCAAACCAGGGGAGGTTTCTTAAGAGACGTATGGCGCTGGGGAGATGCCAAAGCGCAATTGATAACGAGGGGCGCCTCCGAAATAGATGTCAAATGGAAACTGAAAAATGAAAAATGGAAAATGGAAAATTGGTTTGCTGCCTGCTGCCTTCTGCTTCCTTAACGAACGTACTCCCAGTGCCATGGCTCGTAGCAGTAAGGGCGGAAGCCGAAGCGTGCGGCGTTGCGCACCAGCCATTGATAGACGTGCGTCTCAACTTGCAGGGCACGATTTGAATCACTCGTATCGACGGGTTCGCCGCCGACGTAGAGATCGAGGGCACGACCGGTGAAGTGTGGACTGTTGACGGCCAGGCCGGCGCTGCCGGCGTTGGGCGATTCGCGCCGCAATTTCTCCTGATACTCGCGCGAGCGAAAGGCGGAGATGATCTTTAAGAATTTCTCGTCGGCTGCTAGTTGGCCGCGCACCGTACGAGCAAGGCCGAGTGAGCGGTCGGCAACGGCCGCGGAGACCATGCGCCTGTAAGCGGCGTAGGTGCGGCGTTCCACCTGGCGCAGATCGTCGACGCGCGTTGGATCGTAAAAATCTGAGACCGGCGCGGTGAGTAATTGATCGGGCTGCGCCAGGGAGCGATCCTTTAGTCGCGCGTCCTGCCACGCCGTGATCATCGCGTAGAGTGTCTCTTCATCGAGCACCCCGCTGGACTTCAGCCCGGATTTCGCCTGCCAGCGTGAAAGGGCCAACGCAAACTTTTCGCTTGCCGCGTCACCCTTCGTGTTAATGAGCCGCTTGATGAGCGGCGTATAGAGATACCATCCGCGCTGCGGCTTGCCGCCAAACGTCCAGGTTAGTTCGCTGCTGAGCAACCCGTTGCGCTTTGCAGCGTCAGCAGAAGGCTTGCCCGCCTTCTTCGACTGACCACGGCTCGCCGCAGCGTTAAGCATCACGATCGCGCACAACGCCCCGACGACAGATAGCACTCCCAGGTGGACTATAAGACGCTTCATCCTTGATTAGACTTCTTCTGATCTGATTTTCGTTGCTCATCCAAAGCGCGCTCGACAATAAGAAAGTTTTTCTTGAGTCGGTCACGGTAAACCTGCGGCGCGCCCGCGGGATATTTGTCGGCGTGCTTCAGCATGTAATTGACAACTGTGAATAGAGAGTCTCTCATCCCCTGGAGGTTAAAAGAATGTTTCTGGTCGTGGCGCCGGCAACTGATTAAAGTTTTCTCCACTATGGCCAAAGGATATCGAGCCAGCACGCGCAGGAAGAATTCGAAGTCTTCATTGTAAAGAACGTCCTCATCAAAGAGGCCGACGGTCGAAAACACGTCACGTCTGAGCAGCGCATCGGAGCAGGAAGGGAGAAACCTCGGGAAGAAGTCCCGCTCGATTTTCGGGAAGTAGCTGCAATGGTCGCTGACACTTACTCTACCGTGATAACCCGCCCATCTTTGTTCGGACATTTCATCTGAGTTTTCCAGGATAATCGAATCATCCTGGGTCACTCGGAAGTAGCAGGCGACAAGCCCGGCATCCGGACAGGCCTGGACGGCTGCCCACTGATGTTCTATCTTCCGCGCGTCCCAAAGATCGTCGGAATCCAGTAACGCAATCCACTGCTGAGTGCTGCGCCGGATGCCCGTATTTCGCGCCGCTGAAACACCGCGTTTCTTCCCTGCGACGACGATGGCGCCCAGTTCTGAAGCAATCTGTGCCGTCCGATCAGAGCAGCCGTTATCCACCACGATGATCTCTGAAACGTTCAGAGTTTGGGCGTGCACACTCTCGAGGGCTTCACCGATGAAGCGTTCCGCATTCAGAGCTGGAATGACGACAGAGATAGGAGCAACAGGCATAACCAGGTTTCACAATAACCAGATTCAGCGGCGAGGCCACTCGATACAGAACCGGGAGCGGACCGGGGTCCCCGCGCGGGGCAGCCCGCGTGGGGTGGTGGTCGCGACCGGGTGCTAGCACTCAAGTCAGCTTTGATGTTTGTTCTTTACCACAAGGCGCCGTCAGACACTTGCCAGGTTGAAACTAGCAGCCGGCCGCTACCGCTCCCGGTTCTGATATGGAGTGGTTTTTCGCAAACTGGCGCACCTCGGTTAATAAGATCGG
>JBGQJH010000136.1:0-6760 GCA_041498935.1 Pyrinomonadaceae bacterium
GTTGCGCGCCGATCGTCTGGAGATTCGCACCGACACGCATGAGATTCGCGGGGACAGCCGGGACCTCAGAGTAGATCGTCGCGACCGCAGAGGTGACCGGCGCGACTATTATCGGGACCGATGGCAGGCTCGCCGAGACTAATCAACAGACGGGGAAAGGGCAAAGGGTAAGGGGTAACGCGAGTTATTCCCCGTTACCCTTTCCCCCTTACCCTCATGGTCTTATTTCGTAATTCCTTCGAGCTTGATAAATTGGCTCATTGAAGTAATCGTCATTCCTGCGATCACTTCGATGCGGCAGGCGAGTCCCGGCTTGTCGTTGTCTTTGGATTGTCCGTCGGTGTGATACCAGATCTGGCAATTCGTACACTCACCGTTCCAACAAAAATCTCCGTAGGAAATGGTGTTTAGCGAGAGGAACTGAAAACAACGGAGCAGTCGATTCTTCTCCGGCACCTCCACCTGCTTGCCCAACACTTCAATCCCGACCAGTTTCTCGTAAGGATCCAGCAAATCCCCTGGTAGATCACTGGGCAGATCATTGTCGCTGGTGTGCGGCTGCATGGGTTCGCAGGTCTGCTCGCTCATGGAGAAAAGTATAGCGTTTCCTTTTCCAAAATGACACCGCGATCTTTTCGCGGGCGCTTCGCATCAGAACCGGGAGCGGTAGCGACCGGGTAGTAGCACTCAAGTCAGCTTCGGCCGTTCTTACCTGGTGCAGCTCAGATCTGTTTGCCAAGTCGAGTCCATCACCCGGTCGCTACCGCTTCCGGTTCTGATGTACGGAGTGCGGTAGCGACCGGGTAGTAGCACTCAAGTCAGCTTCGGCCGTTCTTACCTGGTGCAGCTCAGATCTGTTTGCCAAGTCGAGTCTATCACCCGGTCGCTACCGCTCCCGGTTCTGATGTACGGAGTGCTGTTCTGAAATTCAGTCTTCGCAAACTAATCTGTTACCTCTTTTCCTCCTCGCTTCTCATCTGCGCGGATACATTGCTAAGATATCCGTAAACGGAGGTAGAAGTTTTGGCGCTTGTTGTTTACACGAAGCCCGGATGCCCTTATTGCCAGCAGGCTCGGGATTATTACAACGCGGAGGGCATTCCTTTTATCGACTACGACGCGCAAACGGATCTCGCGCGGCGCGCCGAAATGCTTTCCTTCTCCGGTGGTGATCCCACGGTGCCGTGCATTGTTGAAAACGGCAAATACAAGGGCTCAGGTTGGGGCGACCCGCCGCGTGGTTGAACGGTCCACGATGACTAATGGCCGTGAGCCGTTAACAAACAAGCATTACCAGTCTCCTCCGCAGCAAACGTCTGTATTCAAGTCTCCGAGTGAAGGGGTCCAATATGAAAAAACGAAGAAGGGCGTTGGCGCGCGTCTTGATTGTTCTAGCGATTGGTTTGGCCTTTAACGGCGCCAGTATTGCACAATCCAATTCCGATGCGAGCACGCCTCGACCACCTATGACTGAAAAGCAAACCAGGACCACCAAAATTCATAACGACACCATGATCGACGACTATTTCTGGCTGCGAGAAAAATCAAACCCCGAAGTTATCGCGCATCTGGAAGCCGAGAATTCTTATACAGACGCGATGATGAAGCCCACCGCCGCCTTGCAGGGCAAGCTCTACAAAGAAATGGTCGGCCATATTAAAGAAACCGACGTCAGCGTGCCTTACCGCTGGGGCAGTTATTTTTATTACACGCGCACGGAGCAGGGCAAACAGTATCCGATCTATTGCCGGAAGCAGGGCAGCCTCGACGCCCAGGAAGAGGTGGTGCTGGATCAGAATGAGCTGGCTGTAGGTTTCAAGTTTTTTAGCGTGGGCGCGTTTGTTCCGAGCGATGACGGCAATCTTCTGGCCTATTCAACCGACACCACCGGCTACCGCCAATACAAACTCCAGATCAAAGACCTGCGAACGGGACAGCTCTTGCCGGAAACATTCGAGCGCGTGGGAGATGTAGCCTGGGCTACCAACAACAAGACCATCTTCTTTACGACCGAAGACGATGTGACCAAGCGATCCGACAAATTTTTCCGTCACGCTTTGGGAAGCGGCCAGACAGACTTGATCTTTGAAGAGAAAGACGAACTCTTCGACGTTAGCGCTGGACGTTCGCGAGACCAGGCGATCATTTTTCTTGACTCGGAAAGTAAGACTTCGACGGAGTGGCGCTATCTTCCCGCCAACGCGCCAACGGCTGAATTAAGGATCATCAGCCCGCGCGAGCCCGACCACGAATATAACGTCGATCACCGCGGCGATCTCTTCTACATCCGGACAAACAAGGGGGCGAAAAACTTTCGCGTGGTGACTGCGCCTGTCTCCAACCCGGCGCAGCATAATTGGAAAGAACTGATCGCGCACCGGCCGGAAGTGAAGATTGAGGACGTCGATCTCTTTGCCAACCACCTCGTCTTGTCGGAGTGGGAGAAAGGTTTGCAGCAGATCGAGATTCTCAACTTCCAAACAAACAAGAGACGGCGCGTCGAATTTCCCGAGCCGGTTTATTCAGCTTCGCTCGCGCAGAACCGTGAGTTCGCGACCCCCGTAGTGCGTTACAACTATCAGTCGCTGGTTACGCCGAGCTCGGTGCTTGATTACGACATGAACACCGGTAAAGCCACGCTCTTGAAAGAAACGGAAGTGCCCGGCGGCTTCAACAGGAACAATTACAAGTCTGAGCGTCTGTTCGCTATTGCTACCGACGGGACCAGGATTCCCTTGTCGGTCGTATATCACAAGGGCACTAAGCTCGACGGCTCAGCGCCGCTGCTGCTTTACGGCTACGGATCATATGGAATCTCAATCCCTCCGAATTTCAATTCCAACCGGCTTAGCTTGCTTGACCGCGGCGTCATCTACGTCATAGCGCATATTCGCGGCGGCGGCGAGCTGGGCGAAGAGTGGCGCGAGGAAGGGCGCATGATGAAGAAGATGAATACCTTCACCGACTTCATCGCCAGCGCTGAGTTTCTGGTAAAGAACAAGTACACCTCGAGCGATCGGCTCGTGATTCAGGGTGGCAGCGCCGGCGGCTTGCTGATGGGCGCCGTCGTCAACATGCGTCCCGATCTTTTCAAGGCGGTCGTGGCGCAAGTGCCCTTTGTCGACGTGCTCAACACCATGCTCGACGCTTCGTTGCCGCTGACGACCAGCGAATACATCGAATGGGGCAATCCCAACGAGAAGGCGGCATACGATTACATGAAGCGGTATTCGCCTTACGACAACGTCGGTCGCAAGAATTATCCATCGATGCTGGTGAAGGTTTCACTGAACGACAGCCAGGTGCCTTATTGGGAAGGCGCGAAGTTGGTGGCGCGGCTGCGCGCAATGAAGACTGACAATAATCCGCTGCTGCTGAAGGTCAACATGGGCGCGGGACACGGCGGCTCATCCGGTCGGTACGATTTCCTGCACGAAGTGGCGTTCGACTACGCCTACATGCTCTGGCAGATGGGACTTGCGGAATAACTACACAGCTGCGATCAATGTACGCGGGCGGACACATAGGTCCGTCCCTACTCTGACAACTTTACTCGATTGTTCAAATCTCGCAGCGCGGCGAGGTTTTGTGGTCTCAGTTCGAATTCGGTGTTACCCACCTTCATTTCAACTACCTCCGCCCGCGCGATCTTCGTGAACACAGCATAGGGCATCGTAACTTCCAGCACTTCAGTCATCAGCGTATCAACGCTTTGGCTGACCAATTTCATTTGACCCAGTCTCAAAGTGTCTCCGTCAGCCACCACTGACAGTTGCCGCTGGTTCAGCGGATGCCGCTGCTCCCAATCCTTGGTTTGGAAAATTAGCTGCAGGCTGGCGTAGCCAACGTAATCAAGCTGGATGCCTGGACAGTGGAGCGCGGCGACAAAGCTGACGCAGGCGTCTTTAAAATTCCCCTTCACGCTCCCGCAGGTGATTCGCATTTTGTTGAGCGTCACGATTGTTTCATGGTTGAACCCATCGTACTTGCTCTCAATCTTCCCCCCGTGATCCGAAGCTTGTGTTTTATCCATTGGTTGGACAAGCGAACTTGAGCCCGCTTGAGCCAATCCTCGCCTTTCGGTTTGTCCCCAACAGATCACAGCAGGCAGAACCAGGCAGCACAGGATTTTAGTTGTCAGCTTCATAGATCGATCTCCCGGAAAGCGCACCGATTTACTAAAGAGTGAGAACGAACCAGGAAGGCAAGAGAGGAGACTAAAAATCACTGGGATGTATAGCCACCCTATGTGGAAAATAGCCAGCCCGCAGGGAGATGTCAATCAATTATTTTCTTCTTAGTGATAATGCCAGGGGGTCTGAGGCGGAAGTCTGGTCGACAATCGACGGAATCCTAATGAATCCCGATCAGGTTGCGGTGTGGCAAGGGTTGGGAGTTAAATAAGGCGAAAGCAATAAACCTCATGGTTGGAACAACGCTAGGGAATTACAAGATTCTCGAGAAGCTCGGTGCGGGCGGGCAGGGAACTGTCTATAAAGCCGTTGATTCCAAACTCGGCCGCACGGTCGTAATCAAAGTTCTGCCGGAAGAGCTGCTGGCCAAAGCAGCAAACGTGAAACGCTTTGAGCGCGAGGCGCGGCTGGCATCCGCACTGGATCACGCCAACATCTGCACCATTTTCGATCTAAACGAAATTGACGGCGTCCACTTCATCGCGATGCAATACATCGCCGGCCGCAACGTGCGCCAGTTGGTAAATGGCAAGCCGTTGCAGCTCGAGAGCGCTCTCTCTATCGCCATTCAAGTGGCTGACGCGCTCACCGTCGCCCATGCCCAGGGGATCATCCACCGCGACATCAAGGCCGGCAACGTCATGGTAACCAGCAAAGGCGAGGTGAAGGTCCTCGATTTTGGTCTGGCCAAACTACTCGACGACGACGTGGCTCGGACTTCCGGCATTCATCACACTGAGCTAACTGAGGTAGGAGTGCCGTATGGCACGGCAACCTACGCGGCGCCCGAACAGGCTCGCGGCGATCGGGTCGATTCACGCGCAGACATTTTTTCCACGGGCGTGTTGCTCTACGAAATGCTTACGGGCACCTGGCCCTTTCGTGGCAAGACGGCGGTCGATGTGCGTCACGCAGTACTCCACGAAGAGCCGGGGGCCATTAGTGAGGCGAGGCCGGATCCGGTCCCGCCTCGGTTGCAACAAATACTCAATCGCGCCCTGCAAAAGAATCCGCGCGATCGTTACCAGCAGATCGGACAATTTCGCGACGAACTGCGCGCCGTTGTGCGCGACCTGGCGATGACCACTGGTGCGATTATCGACGAGAGCGGTTTGCCGGTTGCGCCGCGACACTTGAACGCGGAGGGATCGATGGCGCGGGCCGTCCGTTGGTTCAAGAGTCTGACCGGGAGCGAGAGCTCAGCCGGCTCCTCCTCGCGCGGGCGCAGCGCCTCCCAATCTCGAGAGGCTCGCGAAGCGCACGAGACGCCGACGACCTTTGGCGATCGCGAACGCAAGAGCCTGGCGATAATGCCTTTCAAAAACCTGGGCAACGATCCCGAGACTACGTTCTATGAATTCTCGCTTGCCGACGCAGTGATTACGGAACTGGCCCGCGTGCGCGCGCTGGTGGTGCGCCCGTCGTCAGTTATCGTGAAGTATCAGGGGCAGCAATTTGATCCGGGGGACGTGGGGCGCGAGTTGGACGTCGATGCGATCCTGACCGCGAGCTTCTTGCGCGTAAAAGATCATTTGCGAGTAACGGTGCAATTGCTCGACGTGAGAACGGGCGAGATTCTCTGGAGCGATCGCATCGATGCCGATGCCAGCGACATTATTGCCGTCCAGGACACCATCGTGCAGCACATCGTCGATGGCCTGCGCGTGGAGCTGAGCCCGGACGAAAAGGTCGAGTTGGCGAGAGGATCGACAAGCGACGCCGCCGCTTCGGAAGAGTATTTGCGCGGGCGCCACTGCATGGGACAGTTTATTTATCACACCATTAGTCGCGTCGATCTGGATTCAGCAATCAACCACTTCGAGCGGGCCACGGAGCTGGATCCGAATTTTGCGCTGGCCCACTCTGCTTTGGGAGGTTGCTACGTCAATCGAGTTTTGAAGGGGCTGGGAGAAGCAAATGATTATGAGAAGGCACAGGCCGCCTTCAATAAGGCGCTGGCTCTTGACCCCAAATTGCTGGAAGCGCGTATGCACATGATCTTCATTTACATGACGCACGGCCAAAAACAGAAGGCGCGAGAAGAGGTTGAGCTGTTGCGCGAAGAGTATCCAAATGACGTTGGGGTCCATTTTACGCGGGGCTATCTGGCTCGTCTGGATGCTGACTACGAGCGCGCGCTGCGCAGTTTCGATCGCATGGTGCGGCTCAATCCAAACGAACGCGTGGTGGCCAGTTACAATCGCGCCCGGATCTTCATGTACCAGCAGCGCTATGAAGAAGCGTTGGCTGAAATCAATCTGGGGGCGGAAATGGAACCGGATCATCCGATGATTCTGACCTTCCGCGCGCGGGTGCTCTTCTATCGTGGCGAGGTTGCTGCGGCGACACGCATTCTCGAACAGGTCCTTGAGCGTCGTCCCAACATGGACGGAATCCGTCCGATTCTGGCAACCTGTCTGAGCGCCCAGGGCAAACATGAGCTTGCCAACAAACAGTTGACCGACAGGGTTAAGGTAGCTGCCGCCGCCGATCACGACATTGCTTACTGGCTCGCGTCGGCTTACCTGCTACAGGGCCGGCAAGTGTTGGCGCTCGACTGGCTGCAA
>JBGQJH010000137.1:0-6728 GCA_041498935.1 Pyrinomonadaceae bacterium
AGCAGAGGCAGTGATAACCAGGCGTTGGTTCTCGAGGCAACAAAAGCCTGCCGGGCTAATTCTGGCGGCGCCGCAGGTCCCGTGCCGGCAGTGGCAGCGAGAATCTTTTTATTGTTCGGCCAAATAATGCCCCAAACATTCAACAGCATTACGATGCCATAAGCGCCACCGATGCCAATCGAATAGGTCTTATTGCTGGCCCAACTTTCTCCGCCGGCGGTGAGCATTCCGCCAAAAAACTTGACGAGACCCCAGGTGACTATCGCGACGAGGATTATTATGACGACCGCGAACACGCGTCCATCTTTCGTTAAGGCCGGTACCTTCTTGATGATGGCAAACTCCACGATGAACAAAACAATCGGATAGGTCAACCACGCAAACAAAACCCACCAAAGGTTGATGTGCCCACCGCCAATCGTGTTCGCATTCGCGACGTCGCCCTTAAGGGTGTACATCGCAAAATAGGCAAGTCCCGCAAGTACCGTTACCACGGCGCCCCAACGGAAATACCAAAGCGCGCGTCCCAGCAGATCCGGATTCACTTTCTTCTTGGTGTCGGGATCAAGCGCTTTTTGAACGGGCACATTTACGAGGTTGAAAAAGTAGAGCAGGCCAATCCAGGTGATGCCGGCGACGAAGTGGGCCCAGCGTAGAAAAATCCTCAGGACTACCTCGCCACTTGTTGGAAGATGAAAAAGATCCTGAAACATAGCCAGACTGATGGGGAGATGGACAGTTGACTCGATTAACATTCGGAACCTCCGGAAGTAGGACAGGCATTCTTGCCTGTCGGGTTTGCCGATCAAGTTCAGGGACAGACAGGAAGGTCTGTCCTGCGTGTTTGTGGAATTACTCGCGAAGATTACACCTTGAGGCGGGTGTGACGCAATAAACTTCTCGGGAAGCGTCAAAGCAGTTTAGAGTACAACCTTCCGGTTGCTGCTTGGCAGACGGCAAGCTAAAGCTTGATGTACTCTGAACTTCGGACCTATTCATCAAATGGACGCGGCCCGGCGTCCATCCCTCTAACGCTGACCTGATTGATTACCCTGACTTTTAGATCTCCATTGACGCGGATCTGGCAAGAGAGTCGTACGTTGTCCGCGAGCTCGGCTTCCATGGCCAGGCGATTGCGCTCGAGCTCGCCCATTTCGCCGGGGCCGCCTTCGAGGATTTCAACGCGGCAGGTGGTGCAGCGCGCGTTGCCGCCGCAGCGATGAAGGATGTCTATCCCAGCATCCTCGAGGACAAGCACCAACTTCTTTCCTTGCGGGGCATCAATTGTCTGCGTGGCGGTGGCGGTTATCGCTTCAATCTTAGCCATTGGTTATGACTCCGGATGTTTAAGTTTTGATTGCCCAATGAATTTGGCACAACTGAGAGACTTGAGCAAGTGGCTCAGAAAGAGCGGGGGTAAACCCGCCTTCCCGACCTGGACACTGTCAGGTTTTCGATGGCTGTTTGCGTTGAAAGCTGTTCAAGCTGGTAGTGTTGAATCTACTTAGATCAGCTCTGGGTCAGGAAGGCGGGTTCACCCCCGCTCTTGATCCAGGAGTAGCTCCATAAACGCCGCGTCTGGCACAGGGTTGTTGTAGTACGGTTCGATATTCCTAAAGCCTAATGAACGGTACATGGCAATCGCCCGATCCATCCTGCCGGGCAAGGTGTCGAGTCGCATGCGGCGGTAGCCGATCTCGCGCGCGACGTCAATAACCGCCTCGGTCAAACTGCGCCCTAACCCTTGTCCGCGAAAACGGGGGCGAACATACAGCCGCTTCATCTCACAAACGCCGTCGCCAGCAATCTTTCTTAGCGCAACGCAACCAGCGATCTGATCGTTTTCAGTGGCCAGAAACAAACGCCCGTTAGGCGATGCGTAAGCTCCTGGCAAATCAGCTAGTTCTTTGTCGAAGTTTTGGAAGCAGAGATTAATTCCCAGCCACGCCGCATACTCTTCAAATAACCCGCGGGCCTGCTGAACTTCTTCGTCTGACTTCACTTGTATCAGCTTCATGACTCAGAACTAGCGCCTTCGCCAAACACTAACGCGGTACGCGAAAGTGGCTCGATGGCTTCTCTTGAAACCCACCGAGCCGGAATCGCGCACCGCGCTGTTTGAAGTAGGACAGACATTCTTGTCTGTCATTTATGGTTGGGACAGACAAGAATGTCTGTCCTACCATTTACGCTGTAAACGAAGTGCCGCAACCGCAGCTTCCCGTCGCGTTTGGATTCGTAAAGGTGAAGCCCGATCCCATCACGCCGGTAACGTAATCGATCTGGACGCCGTTCAGGTATTGACCGCTAAACATGTCAACGAAAAGTTTGACGCCCTTTTCATCGAGAATGAAATCGCCCTGACGCGAATCCTCTTCAATATTCAAGCTGTACTGAAAACCCGAACAGCCGCCCGGGACAACGCGAACACGAAGTCCGGCAGTCTCCGGCAGACCTTCTTCGCCGGCCATAAATTTCTTAATCTCGGCGACTGCACTATCGGTCACATGGAGCGTCATCGTCGGCGCAGCCGTGGTGACACCAGGTGTGCCGGTGGGGGTTGTTTGTGTAGACATATCTTAAATCAGCTCCTTACTTATCAATTATTGCTTATGAAAACTGGTTTTCCGTCTTTAGTCTCAGGCCTTGAAAAATGATACCAAAGACCAAAGTCGCAAGTCCAAAGACCATCTTATTGACCTTTGCCCAAAACGACAAGTTCAGGCTTCATGGCCTCGATCGAAACCTGCCGCGCCACTTCTTCCGCCACGCGCCTGAAGGCCCGCGCCTGCGGCGAATCCGGGTGGCTGACAACTACCGGAATGCCCTTGTCGCCACCTTCGCGAACCTCTAGGCCCAGGGGAATCGCGCCGAGCAGAGGCACATGATACATATCAGCGAGCTTGGCCCCGCCGCCTTCGCCGAAGATGTTGTAGCGAGTGCCTGTGTCGGGCGCGATGAAATAGCTCATGTTCTCGATGATTCCCAGGATCGGAATAGCGACAGTTTCAAACATGCGCAGCGCGCGACGCACGTCCGCGACCGCGACATCCTGGGGCGTGGTCACCAGCACCGCACCCTGAACAGGAACCAACTGCGCCAGCGACAACTGCACGTCGCCCGTTCCCGGAGGCATGTCCACAATCAAATAGTCGAGCTCGCCCCACTTAACGTCGGTCAGAAACTGCTTCACCAGCCCGTGCAGGATCGGGCCACGCACGATCATCGGCTTATCGCCCGGTTGTAGCAGCGCCATCGAGATCAGTTTGACGCCGTACGCTTCAATCGGAACTAACTTGTTAGCCTCGATTTCCGGACGCGCTTCGCTGGCGCCAAGCATGATGGGCACGTTTGGACCATACACGTCCATGTCCATAACTCCCACTCGCGCGCCATCAAGCGCCAGCGATACCGCGAGATTAACAGCTACCGTCGACTTGCCGACACCGCCCTTGCCGGAGGAAACGGCGATGATGTTGCGTATGCCCTCAATAGCGATCTTGTCACCGATACCTCTGCCTTTCGGAACCTCCGCGTCCATCGTGACCGCGACGGCAGTAACACCAGGCAAAGCCCCAACCAAATCGCGCGCCGCACTTTCCATCTCTGCTTTCACCGGGCAGGCAGGAGTGGTCAGGACAATACGAAAAGAAACAACACCGCCATCGATCTTGAGATCTTTGATAAAGCCGAGCGCCACGATGTCTTTGTGAAGATCAGGGTCTTTGATTTGCCGCAGCGCGTCGAGTACCAGTTGTTCTGTTAGTTGTGACATGGAATTTTGAAATCAAGTCTTTGAATGATTCGCTTGAAAGCGTAGCTGATCGATAGTTGTAACGCAAACGGCTGGTTTGCGCGCTGGTTCTTAATGGAGTAGGGGCACGGCATGCCGTGCCCCTACGATTCGTTGTCGAGCATTTGGCGAGATTCTCAGGCTACGTTAGTTCTATCCTCTCTACAACCAATGCGCTATTCTTCGAGCCAAATCCTATACAGTTGCAAAGTGCAATCCGGACCTCGGCTTGCCTCCCCTGATTAGCCACGTAGTCGAGATCACACTGTGGATCGGGCTCGTCGAGATTGATGGTCGGAGGAATAATCCCTGTGTGCATGGCACACAAGGCGGCAGCTAAGCCCGCCGCGCCACTTGCGCCCTGCGGGTGTCCAATCTGCGATTTCGTTGCCGACATCGGGGTGGTGATCGCGCGGCCATTCAAGGCGAGTTTGAGCGCGCTCGTCTCGATGCGATCGTTAAGGACTGTTGACGTACCGTGCAGGTTTACATAATCCACTTCCTCGGGTTTGCGATCCGCGTCCTCGAGCGCTAGCTTCATCGCCCGAGCGGGTTCGTCGCCCGACTCCGCGAGCCGCACGCGATGATAGGCATCACACGTCGCTCCGTACCCCGTGATCTCAGCATAGACTTTGGCGCCCCGCTCCTTGGCGTGCTCCAGCTCTTCAAGCACATAAATCCAGGCGCCTTCGCCCAACACGATCCCGGAACGGTTTAGCGAAAACGGACGAGACGCCCGTTGTGGTTCATCGTTCCAATCGTTAGTCAACACAGTCATGAGATTGAAGCCCGCAAGAATTCCGGGCGCGATAGGTGCGTCCACGCCTCCGCTTAACATCATCTCCTGACGGCCCAACGCGATATGTTGAGCGGCGTAGGCGATGGCGTCTGTCGAACTGGTGCAACCGGTAGAGACAATGTGGGAGAGACCGCGCAGTCCAAACGCCATGGACAACTCGCTCGACAAACCTCCATGTGTCGAGGCGGGAATCGTATAGACACTAGCCTTATTAGCTGGACCAACGTACCAGTAAGAATACTGTTTTTCCGTAAACGCGAGTCCGCCGCCGCCAGTTCCTAACACCACGCCAATCGCGCGTCGCTGTTCGAGAGAGAAATCGTCTGACTGCAGGTTCGCATCTGCAAGAGCTTCCCTCGCGGCGGCCAGGGCTAGGGGCACAGTTCTTGGCACGTGCTTTCGATCCTTGGGACTGAGTTGCGCTTCCCAGTCGAAGTCACGGACCTCAGCGGCAATTTTTACCGGCGAGTCGGAGACGTCGAAAGATTCGATTCTTCGCACCCCGCTTTCCCCTCGAGTCAGCGCATTCCAGAACGCCTGGCGTCCGATGCCAATCGGTGTGACGCAGCCCTGCCCAGTGATTACTACTCTGCGTGGCCGCTTGAACTTGCTAAGCATGAGAATCATTCCTACTCGTCGGGGTACAGGTCGGGTGCGACGCTCAGAATAACACGGCGATTAACTACAAAGACACAAAGGCACAAGGGTATCAACCCTTGATTAGCTTCGTGTCTTTGTGCCTATGTGGTAATTCTGTGTTTAGAGAAGCTTTCTAGCTGCCAGGCTCAACTCTAGTTCCACACTCGTTACAGAACTTGGAGCCGGCGGGCACTTGCGCCCCGCATTTCGCACACGGCACAGTCTGTCCCGCGGTTTCCATTTTCGCGCCACATTCATTACAGAATTTAGCGTTCGCCAGGTTTGCCGCGCCACACTTGGGACAGGCAGTTTTCGCGGCGGCTGCGGTCTCACCACGAGTCCCGCCCTGCGACTGATTCATCGCGTTCGTCATCGCGCCGGCCATAGCGTTACCAATTGCGAAGCCGGCTCCTAACCCGGCGCCAGTGGCCGCGCCGCCGCCGCCTGTATTTTGCGCGGCGTCGCGCATCGCGTCGGCGGCTTGAAATTGTGCGTAGCGTCCGACGTCGCCGATAACTCCCATCGAAGTCCGCTTGTCCATGGCGGCTTCAACTTCGGCGGGCAGCGAAATATTTTCAATTACAAACTTTGTCAAATCCAGCCCGTACGCCTTGAAGTCATCGGCGAGTTTGCCGCGCGTAAACTTTCCCAGCTCATCGTAGTTGGAGGCGAGGTCAAGCGCGGCAATCTTCGACTCTGCAAGCGCGTCACTAAACCCGCTGACTAACGTTCGCTTGAGCTGCCCTTCAATGTCCTCGGTTACGAAGTGCGCGTTTGTGCCGGCAATCTCTTTGATGAAGGCGCGTGGATCGGCAACGCGAATTGAGTAGATACCAAAAGCTCGCAGGCGCACCATACCGAAATCAGTGTCGCGCATCATGACGGGGTTGGACGTTCCCCACTTTAGATCTGTGAACTGCTTGGTGTTGACAAAATAAACTTCTGCCTTGAATGGCGAATTGAAGCCGTGCATCCAGGCGCCGAGTTTGGTAAGGATCGGGGTGTTGCCGCCATCGATCGTGTGTAGGCCGGGTGCAAATACCTCCGCAACCTGTCCCTGGTAAACAAAAACGGCCGCCTGGGATTCGCGCACCGTCAGTTGTGCTCCGTTCTTGATCTCCTGACCCTGAACCGGAAACCGATAGAGTAAGGTGTTGCCCGAATCATCGAGCCACTCAATAACCTCAATGAACTGTGAGCGGATGGCGTCAAATATTCCCATGGTTTTTCTCCTTTGCGCGGCGAACTGGCCGCCTCTCGGTTAATACGGCGCGGGTGTCGAGTATGTTCATCTGAAGAAGCCAATCGGAAACTGAACTCAAAGAAATAATTGCATAAAGGAGGCTTTCGGGGAAGGCGGATTCAGGGTCTCACCCGATTAGTGGCCTGCGGCGCGCGGTTCTGGCGCGCGTTTGCCATAAAGCCTGCAGATGAGCAAAACGGTCAGTCCACCGGCTATGTCGATGGCGCTGTCATAAATAGACGGGGTCCGAGATG
>JBGQJH010000138.1:0-6719 GCA_041498935.1 Pyrinomonadaceae bacterium
AAGTTTGGGTGGACGATTCAACGAGCCTGCAAAGCAGGCGGAAGAATTTAGCCCCGGGTGGAGCGAAGCGAAACCCGGGGTAGGTCCGCCAATGAACTTGTCAGCCCGCGTTAGCGGGCGGCAGAGTTCCATCGCCCGCTAGCGGGCTCGGCGATTTTTTCGGACCTGGACCCAGGGCGGCGCTACGCTCCACTTCGCTTCGCTGGCCCTGGGCTATATTCTTCCGTCCGCTAACGCGGACTTGTTGAATCCGTAATTCTAAAAATGCCACTACTTTCTCTCAAGAACATCTCAAAACGTTTCGGTTCAACACCAGCCGTCACCGATGTGTCCCTCGATGTGGAGCGCGGTGAGTTCTTTGGTTTGCTTGGACCATCTGGCTGCGGGAAAACAACTACGCTAAGGATGATTGCAGGGCTTGAGGCACCGGATACGACATTGGTCAAGTCCCCAATTCAAATTCAGACCGCCACTGGACTGGCCGTTAGTTACGAGTCCGAAAAGCCCGTGACCGGCACCATTGAGTTTGAGGGAAACGATATTACAAACTTGCCTGCCGAGCGCCGCGGCTTTGGCATGGTCTTTCAAAACTATGCACTCTTTCCTCACCTGAACGTCTCGGAAAACGTCGCCTTCGGCCTGCGCGCCCGTCACAAGTCGAAACCGGAAATCCGCGAACGCGTTAAAGGCGCTTTGGAACTGGTGCAGCTTCCCGGTTATGAGAAGCGCAGAGTCGACGAACTCTCCGGCGGCCAACAACAACGCGTGGCAATTGCTCGCGCCATCGCGATCGAACCGGCACTGCTGCTTTTTGACGAGCCACTCTCAAATCTTGATGTCACCCTGCGCGAAGAAACTCGCGGCGAGTTGCGCGAGCTTGTTGGCCGCCTTGGATTAACTGCCGTTTACGTCACCCACGATCAGGAAGAAGCCTTCGCGCTGTGCGATCGCATCAGCGTGATGGTGGGCGGTCGCATCCTGCAAACGGGACGGCCGCGCGATTTGTATGAACATCCGGCACAGTTTTCGGTAGCACGATTCTTAGGCCGAAACAACTTGATCCGCGTCGTGCGTTTGAGTTCGAGTAAATCGGAGCTTGCCGAATTCAAAACACTCGACGGTGGCCATACTATTCGTATTCGCGTTAACGATCAGAACCTGGTGCCGCTGAATCAACCTTGCATTCTGGCGATCCGGCCGGAACACATCTTAATTCGAAACGCCGACGAGAAACTTGAGAATGCTCTGGCGGCAACGGTGCGCGAAATCGACTTTGCGGGCGCGACCTCGAGCATAAAGCTCGACGCCAATAGCTTGCTGCTCGAAGCGTTGGCGCTGGACGCGGACGGTCTCGCTGCCGGGGATCAGCGCACGGTAGTTTTACCACCCGAACGAATTTCGGTCTTGAAAAATGAATGACGCGAGCCGAGGGAGACGGACCCCACAGCACGATATAAAGACTCGGCTCTGCCGCCTGATGTGCGGAAGGTCTCAGACGTCTCAGACCTTCCACCTGGCCCTGAGTGTTTTCGGGCTATGCCCGGTCTTAGGGCGTAACCCAAATGAATAATGAGCGCCCATCGTCGGTGGGGCAGAGCCCGGGGTCCCGAGCGGGGCAACCCCGCTGGGGTGGCAGGCACAACCGCACATCAGGCGGCAAAGCCGCGGCCGTTTCTCCGCGGCTCCCTTTCCCCGTATCGCCGCGTCTTTTTCTGGGGCTTATCACCGCCGTCGTTCTGCTTTACGGCGTCATCTATCCAAACCTTCACGTCGTCGTTGCTTCGTTCGAACGAGACGGCAAGTGGTCGCTGGCAAACTATTCCCAGGCCCTCTCGCAGACCATAGTTCTTGAATCGATATTTGCGAGTGTGGGTGTTTCTGTCATCACGGTCTTGTTCTGCGCGGTGGTGGGCGTTCCACTCGCGTTTCTTTTCGAGCGCTACACGTTTCCGGTCCGGCGATTATTTGCCACGCTCGCTGCTTTGCCGCTGGTGCTGCCGCCTTTGGTCGGCACAGTTGCCTTCATTTTTCTCTGCGGCGAGTCAGGCATTCTGGCGCGGTTGGCCCAGTCAGTCTTTCATCTCGAACAGTCACCCTGGTCGCTGCGGGGCTGGCCCGCGTTACTGCTCTTTCACACTTACACGATGTACCCCTTCTTCTACATACTTACCGGCGCGGGTTTGACGAGAATTAACGCGGCGCTTGCGGAGGCCGGCAGAAGTTTGGGCGCCGGCCGCGCGCGCGTGCTCACTCGGATCGTCTTGCCGCAACTGACGCCGTCGCTGATCGCCGCGGCATTGCTCACTTTCATGACTTCGATGGCTTCGTTCAGCGCGCCGCTTCTCTTTGGCGGCGGCGTGCGCGTGCTGACGCTGGAGATCTACACCGCACGCCAGCGCGGCGACGCGGGCCTGGCCATAACCGAGACGGTAATTCTCGCCGCGATTTCACTAAGCGCACTCTTCTTCTTTCAGCGCCACGAAGGAACGCGAAAGTTTGCCGCCGCCGCGATGAAGGGTTCGACCAAACAACGCCGGGCGCTAGTAAAAGGCAAGGCGCGCGCGCTGGCGATCGTCTGCGGCGTCCTCTTTTCTCTAATACTTGTTTTGCCCGTGGCCACCCTGGTGCTCGTCAGTTTTGCGCGCGAGGGAAACTGGACGACGCAAACTTTGCCAACGTCCTACACCATCGCCAACTACGCAAAGATATTTTCTGATTCACGCGCCAGTGAAGTTTTTCTTAACAGCTTATCGATGTCGGCAATTGCCGCCGGCGCCGCGCTGCTTTGGAGTTTTTGTGTAGTCGGACTCCTCGCAAGAAAAGGAAGCCGCAAATGGAAGCGGCTGCTTTCGTGGTTGATACTGGTGCCCTGGGCGCTGCCGGGCACCGTGGTCGCAGTTTCACTGGCCGAAGCTTACGGAAAGTCTTCGCCGTTGCTGGGTTCTTTTATTCTCGTGGGCACGTTCTGGATTTTGCCCGTAGTTTATTTTCTGCGCTTCATGCCGCTGGTCGTGCGCGCCGTGCAAGCGAGTATGGAACAGATCGATGCGGCGCTGGAGGAAGCGGCGTCCAGCCTGGGCGCGCGCTGGTGGCAGAGATTCACACGCGTTACATTGCCTCTCGTCTGGCCGGGCGCGGTTGCTGGCACTCTGCTGGCCTTTGTCATTGCGCTGGGAGAATATGTGGCTTCGGTGCTGGTGTTTGTGCCGACAAATCGGCCAATCTCAATCGCCATTGCCTCGGAGTTGCGCGATTTCAATCTGGGAACAGCAGCGGCGTATGGCGTTGTCCTGATGTTGATGATTGGATTAATCATGATGGTCGCCACGCGCCTGGAACGGTTACGCGCTTGAACCTGGGAGCGCGGACATCCTGTCCGCAAGTCATTTTGGTCGCAGAGATCGCGGAGATTGCGCAGAGAAAAAAGGAGTGCATGACATGATCAAAACTTGCGGATTGACCCACCTTCATCTCATGGTTAAGGAACTTCAGCGTTCGCTGGATTTTTATGAGACGGTGTTTGGGATGGAAGTAAAGTTTTGGGCGGGCGACGGCCTGGTCTTCCTCAACACGCCAGGTTCCAACGATGTCATCGCCCTCCACCAGGCGGAAGCGGATCAGCCGACCGGAGTCAGCGGCGGCATCCTGCATTTTGGTTTTCAACTGGAAAACCGGTCTGATCTCGAAAGCGCGATTAGTGAAGTTGTAGCGGCCGGCGGCGCTTTGAAAAAGCGCGGTGAGTTTACGCCCGGGATGCCGTTTGCGTATGTGGCCGATCCCGATGGCTACGAGATCGAGCTCTAAACTCGCAACGACGGGGGTTAACATTTCTGCACCAAAGAAGAGAAGGACACGAATAAGCGCAAGTGAAACGTAAATCATTCAACGAGCCTGCTCAGCAGGCGGAAGCATATAGCCCAGGGTGGAGCGAGCCGAGCGAGCGGAACCCTGGGTTAAGCCACCATAAAACAGGACAGCCCGCTTTAGCGGGCGGCAGATCGCGGACGGGGCAAAGCGTCTGTCGCCCGCCAAAGCGGGCTCATGAGTTCCTCTCTCCGCTGTACCCAGGGCTACGCTTAGCTCGCCCTGGGCTACATTCTTCCGCCTGCTGCGCAGGCTCGTTGAAAGGTACAAGCCCTGGCAGATTCAATCTAAACAAGAGTCTTAGACTGTTGCTTGCACTGCTGTGCGCAGTTGCAATGCTCTCGCCCTCGCTCACGCGATTTGCGCGCGCTCAAGAGCCTTCTCCTTCGCCGGCGCCGATAACTCAAGCGGTTGACAAGATCGAGCTCTATCAAGCGCTGCTGGATCTGACCAGCCCCTGGACAGTGATGTGCGTCGCCGCGCATCCCGATGATGAAGACGGCACTACGTTAACTGTGCTGAGACGGAAGAATGGCGTGCACACGGTTAGTTTGTTTTCAACCTACGGTGAGGGTGGGCAAAACGCCGTGGGGCCTGAGCTTTATGAGGAGCTTGGCGTAATCAGAGCGCAAGAGACAATGAAGGCCGCGCAAATCCAGGGCTCTGAACCTTACTTTCTTGGTCTGAAGGACTTCGGCTTTTCGAAGTCAGCCGATGAAGCTTTCAAGGTTTGGGGCCACGATGAAGCGTTGCGGCGAATGGTCCTGAAGATTCGCATGCTGCGGCCGGACGTAATTATCACAAACCACGACACCACCAGTGGCCACGGTCATCATCAGGCGACTGGCCGACTGATAATCGAAGCCTTCGACGCTGCTGCCGATCCCAAACGCTTCCCCGAACAGTTGAGTCAACTCAAACCCTGGCAGGCACAACGACTGTTTGTTCGAATCTTCGGCGGGAGTGGGCAGAAGCCAGACCCCGGGGTCCCCGGTCGGGCAGCCCGGCTGGGGTCGGACGGTCAGGAGGCGCCGGAAAGAGTCGTCGCCATCGATCCAAACGAAATTGATCCCGTGCGCGAGACCTCATTCGCGGAACAAGCTCTGGCTGCGCTGCAGCAACACGCCACCCAGGGCCCCTGGCCAAAAACGATGGCACAGATGCTGAAAGCCCGCCGGATCGAAGGAGGAAAACTCCCCCCGATTCGCTACCGTCTTGTTCGGGAAGCAGCAGGCGCGCCAGCGTTACCGGAAAGCGCCACTACGCCTCTCGCAGGTCTGGAACTACCGGAACAATTTGCGGACGGGGTTGCGCCGCCAAACATTGCCGGGCGCGCCCTGACTGACTTTATCGATCGGCCCGATCGAGTCCTGGGCGCCTTGATTAACTGGAGGGCAGACCACACGGCGGCTTATTCGGCCGCGGGAGATCCTGAGCGCTTCCGCTTGTTCGAATCGCGCCTTGACCGCGCGCTGGCAATTGCTGCCGGCATTACCTTGACCTTGAACTCGCGCGCGGCCGTGCTAGTGCCGGGCTTGAACACCACGTTCACGATCGATCTCAGCAACTCCAGCCTCAGCAGCGTTCAGGTAGCCGAACTCCGTTTGAATAGCTGGGGTGAAAGCGCACAACTGAAGACCGCAGACGAGCTATTGCCTGACACTGACACTATTGTTCCGGTTGAGAGAATAACGCCGAAGAATGCAACGCTAACAGTGCCCAAAGAAGAACATCTCTACGATAATCTTTTTCTCGGTCAACGTTTCGAGGCGGTCGCCAAACTTGATATTGATGGCGCTAAGTTCACGGTTAGCACCGGAATGACGCGTGATATTGTCCCGGCCGTAGAGATCAAGAGCATCTCACCCTCGCCTTACGTTTGGACGCCGGCGACTCTTAATCAACCTCTTTCATTCAAGGTGAAGCTAACCAACAACCTCGACACACCCTTCAATGGAAATCTGACTATTGGCAATCCTCAGCAACATATCTTCGAAGCGGGTCGTAGGTTTTCGCTTGCGCCCCTGGAAACGAGTGAGGTCATCTTGAAATCCAACGCTATTCCGTTGGATACACCAGGATCGCGGCGCGCAAAATCAAGCTCCGGTCAGCTTTTCCTCGCAGTCGAGCCGCAAGACGCCAGGAACCCAATTACGCAACGCTCTATTCGGGTGAATTACACAAACGCGCGTGTTGCGAGAGGTTTGCGAGTAGGATTTGTCCCGAGCTTCGATGAAACGATAAAGAAGTCGCTAGCGGCTTTGGGAGTTGAGGCGAAGGAACTGGGCGCCGCGGATATTCAAAAAGGCGAACTCAGCGCTTACCAAACAATCATCATCGACAATCGTGGTTATGAAGCCCATCCGGAATTGATCGCTGCGAATTCGCGTTTGTTGCAATTTGCGAACGCCGGCGGAACGTTGATTGTCTTCTACCACAAGTCGAATGAATGGAATCCTGACGCGAACAAGAATCGTCCGCAGCTTGCGCCTTATCCAATTGTTCTCGGTGACGAACGAGTAACGGACGAGACCGCACCGGTTAAGTTTCTCCTGCCGCTTCATCCGCTGCTGAACACTCCGAACAGGATTGTGCAAGCCGACTTTGCGAGTTGGATTCAGGAGCGCGGACTCTATTATCCGAAGGAATGGGACGCGCACTACAGCGCGCTGTTTGCAACTAACGATCCGGGCGAAGCACCACTGAATGGTGGGCTGCTGGTGGCGCGATACGGCAAGGGAAACTACATCTACACCAGCATGGTTTGGTATCGCGAATTGCGCGCCGGCGTACCGGGAGCATATCGCATGTTTGCGAATATGATCAGCTACGGACATCCGTAGGAAGAGAAAACA
>JBGQJH010000139.1:0-6716 GCA_041498935.1 Pyrinomonadaceae bacterium
TCCATCAACTCCGCCACATGCGCTTGAACCGTTTGCCCAAGCGTTTGCAGATTGTAGCCACCCTCGAGACAGGAAACGATGCGCCCGTGGCAGGCCTGCGTCGCCCAGTCCTTGACCGCGCGAGTTAGTGAAACAAAGTCTTCGTCCTCGAGCAGCAACTGGCCCAATGGGTCACCCTCATGAGAATCAAAGCCCGCGGAAATAATTATCAGGTCGGGCTTGAACTTCCCGCTTATCTCATCAAGCGCCGCAGCAAAAATTCTCTTTTGTTCCCGCGCCGGTGTAAGCGCGCGCAGTGGGACATTCAACGTGGAGCCGACGCCTCTACCCACTCCGTTTTCGCCGCGCGCACCCGTGCCCGGATACCACGGATACTGATGTGTGGAAAAAAAGAACACCGTAGGGTCATCGTAAAAGACGCCCTGGGTTCCATTGCCGTGATGCACATCCCAATCAACGATAGCGACGCGCTCGAGCTCGGGATAATGATTCTGGGCATAACGAGCCGCTACGGCCACATTGTTGAAAAGGCAGAAGCCCATTGCATGCTCCGCAGTCGCGTGATGACCCGGAGGACGCACCGGCACAAATGCGTTGGCTACGTCACCTTGCATTATCAGGTCTATGGCCTGACACGCGGCCCCGGCGCCATGCAGAGCCGCTTCCAACGATTTCATTGAAACTACCGTATCGGCGTCAAGATAGCCGGTGCCTTCGCTCACCACGCGCTCGATCTGCTTGTAAAGCTGCGGGGTGTGACAGGCTTGCACGTCCCCGCGCGGCGCCGCCTTCGCTTCAACTTCCAGTAACTTTGGCCAAAGCTCCGCATCTTCCCGTAGCGCTTTCATTACAACGTTATAACGCGACGGGGATTCCGGATGATGCGGACCAGTGTCGTGTTCCTTGAAGACAGGATGATGAACGATTGCCGTGGTCATAGATCTGTAATATAGCAAACAGCAGTCAGCAATCAGCAGTCAGCAGAATAGCAAACCACTTGTTTCCGCGCACACGCGGCTTCGTTCCTCTGATTGCTGACTGCTGATTGCTGATCGCTCTTGTGTCTTGATCTCGACAAGTCTCCTGACCCGCGAGACCCAAAAGCGTACGGGCTATTTGCTTCAGCTCACGAAGGAGGACTCAAAACGGACAATTTTCTTTGAGTTTTCCGGGAAACGGTTAGACCGTTGCTCTTTGCCTTCCTGGGAATGAGGATTGCTCTTTCAAGAAGCCGCGAGGCCCTTGTGAATCTCCCCTACCTTACTAAAGTCATACCGGATCTAACTACCAGGAGGAAGCAGATGGCATACGATGATGAGCAGGCGAGGAAAAGCAGGGTCGTGGTGGAAACGCCCACCGCAAGACGTGAGGTCACACAAACTGAAACTGTTCGCAACGACCGGGGCGGAATGTCCGGCGCTACCGTTGGAGTGATCGTGGTGGTAGCAATCGCGCTGATCACGATAGTTGTATTGTTTCTGATGAACGGACAGAACACTGATACCGCGAATGCGAACCTTGCAGCGCAGCAACAACCGGCGCAGCAGCAGCCAGTGATTCTTCAGCAGCCGGCCCAACAGCAACAGCCGCCGGTAATTATTCAACAACCAGCCGCACAGCAGCCTCCAGTTGTGATCAACCAACCGGCAGCCAGCGGCGGCTCAGCGGCTAACACTTCGAACGATGGTGCGGTACAGGCAGCCGTCGACAAGACGATTGGGGACGATCCAACGCTTTCAACTCTGGGAATTACCGCTACCGTTCTCGACGGTAAGGTGACGCTGACGGGCACAGTCAAAAGCGAAGCGCTCAAGTCGCAGGTTGACAAGATGATGAGATCGATAAGGGGAGTGAAGCAGGTGGACAACCAGATTGTGGTGGTGAGTTAACTCAAAGTAATGAGTAATGAGTGAGGGGTTAAGTTCACCTCACTGGGTCACTCAGAATTGAGGCGCCGCGGTCGAGTGATCGTGGCGCATTTCTTTGTGGACAACTCATCGCCCTCAACACCTCGTCGTCTTTACGCATCACTCATCACTCATCAGGCTTACTTGGACCTGAGCTGTGGTCAATGACGTTTCGATTACCACACTGGCTTCCTCGCCCGCGACCAGCAATCGTCTCTGTTCTCCGTCGGTAAAAAAGCTGACATCTTTGATCCGGCAGGTTTCAATCTGAGCGCCAAGCGGCGGCGGCCGCATTCGTAACAAGCCATCGGCGCCAGGGGCTTTATCGCCGAGCAGGAGATCTATGTCAGCCTTGATCTGCTCCTTAACTTCCTCATCCATTTCCAGTTCATTTACAGCCACCGGGTGAGGCAACAAGCCCATTTCGCCGTCAAGGAAGATCGTCCAAATGAATCCTATGTCCAGCAAGATATACAACGCTTCCTCAAAAACAAAATAACCGAGAAAGGCTGCGCCCAGTACGTGGGCTATGACGTGATCCTGATGGGTGGTTGTATCTTTCGGCGTCCAGGCGTTTGTCACGCTGAGCTCCCTGTTAGAGATCTGGGTAAAGATACGTTTAGCTGCTTGTCAGGTATGAACTCAAATCTAGTCGAGGTAGTGTGAGCCGAGTTGCACCTGCAGAGTCTCCGGCACGGACTTCCAGCTGGCGTTGCAGAGCCTATGAGAATCAAAATCTGATGTGTGCATGCGCAGGGCGCGCCAATGAGCAAGCTTCTCTTCGTATAGCCAACGATAAATCGGTCCGTTACCGCGCCGGCTGTAGAAAACCCGGTCGACCTTAGTATCGTCATCTTCAATGCCAATACGGGTCGCCAGATTTGTGCTCGGGGAATTAACGTACACCCGCAATCCGCTCATCGTTGCCATCATTCTCGTTTCTTCAGTCGAGCCCACCGCCGTGGCCGCGATCCACTTCTTCTTTTTCAACCTTTGTGAAGCTCACCAGCCCGCGCTTCACTTCTTCGAGCGCGATGCTTGTGTTCCGGCGCCTGGCCTTGTTGGCCTCGATGCGCGGCTTGGACCCGTGCAGCAGTTGTTTCGTCCTCAGGCCGGCAATGATGATGAGCCGAAAACGGGAATCTATCCCCGGCCAGGTCCCCTCATTCGCAACTCCCGTTAAGCCGTTGCCATTTAATTTTTCCGTACTAATCATTGGTGTTTCTTCCCAAGCCTTTCGAATTGCCAGTGGTTCTCGAATCTTCAGATGCGCCTTCTACTCGACGCTACAAAAACTTCACGAGGAGAAAGAGCGCGGGCAGTGCTAAAACTGCGATGGCCAGTAGTTGCAGCCAATTCATCGCGGACTTCTTGCAGTTAGGGCAACGTACCCTCCACAACGGCAATATCCTGCCACAGTGATCGCATGAAGAAATCATTGGCTCACCTCACTCTTCACTACTTTTCCGTCGCCGTTCTGCATGAATTGTTCAAGCTGCTTACGGTCGAGCGGACGGCCGCGGCTCAACTTCATTAGGGGATCTGCGACTAACCAGAAGCAGGCTTTGCCTTCATCCGTGGTCGCAAGATTCTTAAACGCCGCAGCGTCCAGCACGACGGGCCTGAAGCACTCCATTCCCGTCTCACGCGAACGAGCCAGCATCGCCTCGCCGCTACTGTGAAATACCGGAACGCGGAAACTGCCTTGATCGTCGAGCGCAAACCAATCGCCATTGGCGCGTCGCATGGCAAACAAAGTATTCATCCGTATAGCCTCAATCAATCAACAAGGGTCACGCGCGCCGCGCTTGAGGTGATGTGCAAATCATCGTCAGTGTCATGGCGCACGAAAACTGAAAGCACCAGGAATGCCGCACCACAGGCGAAAACGGTCATTGCCACCGCCCACCACAGGTGGCTCGTGCCCTGCGCATTGCCGACGCCGGCTGGGCTAAGCGTGACGAACATGTAAAACTGCCAGACAGCGATCGCGGCCAGAACAACTACGCCGGCAATTGCTCCTATCACGTTCTTCAGATTCTTTCTCGCATAGCTCATTATCTATTCCTCAGTTCTTAGACCCCGATGTTTTGGCTTTGGAGTGAGTTGCGCGCACACTTCACCACGCAAACACACCGCCGTCGATATAAGGTGCAAAGCGCTACAGTTTTTACGGTTGGATTTTGTCGTGGAGATAGACATCAGAATTTCCTGGTACTGGTCGAGTTTGAAAAACAAACAGACGGCACAAGGAGAGGGAAGCCACGCTCAAATCCTGATGTCGAGAGTAGATTTTCGAAGAACAACTACACGCTCAATATAACATAATTGACTACGAATCAGGGGCCGCGGAGTTACAGCTAAGCTGACCGGCCGTTAGCTTGCACTAGTCATGTCGGTCTTGTGACCATTCTTTGAACATCGCCTGATGTTTCCGGCGGGCGCTTGAGCGACAAGCCGAGGGTGATGCGGTGCTGGGAGCGCCCGCGCCTAACACAGGCGCTCGGTCGTTAGACTGTGGCTCCACTTTCCACCCGTTGATGAAAGCCCAGCGCAACGTAGCCGAAGACACCGGCAAAGAAGGCGCCGTACCAGCGTCATTCTCTACCACCGATTGTTCGAGAATATCCGTCACGTTCAAACCTCAATCAAGAATTCCGGCATCCAGGAGGAGTTAGCCACTAGGCTGGCGCACTAAACAAAGGCGAGCCGGGGTTTCTCGACCTTTGGGACATGGTCAGCAAAGCTTGCGATTGCATCTGCTTCGTTTTCATAAGTATCGAAGACTGTCAGAAGCCTGGTCACCGTCAGTAGTTCACGAAGCGTCTCCGTGAGACTGACCAGCTTGATTTCCCCACCTTTGTTCTCCACCGAAACCTGACTGGCAACCAGCTCGCCCAGGCCACCAGAGTCGATATAAGTAACGCCTGCCAGATCCAAGACAATCAGAATCTTCTTTTCGAGGACCAGGCAACGTATCGACTTGTGCAGCGCTACCGTGTTCCCGCCAACTCTAGACCTGCCCTTCAAGTCGAGAATCGTCACGTCTCCGGCCCGGCGCTCATTGATGTAAAGGTTAATCACCGGCTCGACTTTACGGTAACGGAGCGTATATGTCAAATACAGCATATATTGCAGATGGACAATATTCACCGTATGTGGTAAATAGTAGTGCACGTGGAAATATTTATGATTCAGATTCGGGTAGACCAGTTACTGGCAGAGCACGGGCGAACCTTCTATTGGTTGGCTAAGGAGACCGGTATTAGCCACACTACGCTCTGGCGTTTGAAGAAGGGCAAAGCGCTGGGCATCAACTTCGAAACGCTGGAGAAGATGTGCCAGGCACTCAAGTGCCAACCGGGTGACGTCCTCGCGCTGGCGGCCACGAACGGGGACGCGAAGAGGCGCATCGCCAGACCACGCGCAAGAAAGAAGCAAAGATGAGTACTAGTACTGCGAAGCCTTTGACGTTTAGGTTCATCGACGGCGAAGCCGATGTTCGTTTGGAGCTAAGTAACGACGCCGACCACGCCCTCAAGTGCGTGGAGATTCTGACGGTCTTCCTGAAAGACCTGGAGACTCCGGGCGGTGGCCCTTCACAAGCCCACATTAGATTCGACGCAATTGGTTCCATTCGGCCAAAAGAGAATGTGGTTCTCTCACACAAGACTTGGGTTAATGGAAAGATTGCGGATGCCGGCGCCGATCTGTTGGCGCGCCTGAAAGTGATAGCGGGCGAAGTCAAACCATATGTGCTGGATATTTCGTGGCAGGACCCGGAAGGCAAGACACGCTTTCAGCGAATACCGGTTGGACACTGAGTTCCGTGGCAACTCGGCCGCACAGTTATCATATCCGGCATCTAAAAATTCTCGGAGAGAAGAGCGCAATGATAGTTTGTGAATTCTGTTTGCAGTACAAGCAAGATGGCGAATGTGGGCTCGGCCTCAAGATTCCAAAGAGCATGACGTGTCGTGAGTTTGGCCCGACTCTGGAAAGGTTTTGTTCGGACCCCAAAGACTTCGTAGATCCAAAGCAGATTGTGCAGATGGCCACTTACTTCGGAATCAAAGGGCCAGAACTAAAGAAGATCAGGGTGATGGCTGCAAGAGAAGAGAGCACCCGGCTGTAGTCGCCTCACTGCGACGTTTCCGCTCATCGTCCGCGACGTTTAGGCCTCGCCAAGAAAACCCGGGTTCTTGAACAAGTTATGAAGCTGCGAGATTCCGTATTGCAGGCTGGTTTTTACCGTATCGGGCGATTGTCGCAGTTTCATCGCGATTGCGCGTTGAGTCATTCGGGAAAAGTAGGCCAGTTCGATCACCTTCCGCTCCGCAGGCGAAAGAGCATCGAGCGTGGCTCCAACCAGTCTTCGATGCGCGGATTTGCTGATGCCAAACTGGCGAATCTGGCCAGAAGGGGCCGGATCGGCAAGCCCAACTGAGACCACGAATTGCTGATCCTCGCTGCTTGAACAGAGATGTTCAAGCGCACGCCGATGAGCGATCGTGATTAGCCAGGTCAATAAGCTTTCGTGATTCTTGTCGAAGCGGCCGGCGTGCTGTCTTACTTCAACGTAGACCTCCAACAACACTTCTTCGGCCGTTGCCGTGTCGCCCAGGATCAGTAACAGCAGTCCGAAGAGCAGTCCGCTCGTGGCGTCGTAGAAGCGGGCCAGGGCCGACTCGTTGCCGGCTGCAATTGACGGAACCAACCTCTCCAGATCGAGATTGCGCGGGCCCTCATCGACAATTCTCAGATTAACTGCGGATCTTTGGGCTAAGGCCACTGCAGCTCCTTCGGTCA
>JBGQJH010000140.1:0-6665 GCA_041498935.1 Pyrinomonadaceae bacterium
TACGGACGTTCTCCCCGAACACCGTGGCAAGCCAAATCGCCGTTTCAGGATTCGCTAACCTGCATCAACTACGCATCTCCGGAGAAGGTCCATCCTTGCAATGAGTGTCACCTAATCGACTTTGTACCGGGCGACCGGCGTTCGGAGGAGATACCTTGCCATTTCATCCCTCTGAACGATTCGGGAGAGACGCTTGAGCAACTCGAAGCCGCAGATGACCAACAGAAACTTGAGGAAACGCTGAAGGCCTGGCTCCGGGCGAAGATCAAGGAGATCGAAGGCGCGCGCCTCCGCGCGCAGTAGGATGTTTGAATTGAAAGGAGGTTAGTCATGATGACTCTGGCTTATATTATCGCCTCCGCGTTGGTTGCCACGCTGGTCTATTTTGGCATTCGCTACTTCGTGCGAACCTCCGAGAGGTTTGGTGGCGGACGAGTAATCATTTGTCCTGAGACGGGCAAGCAGGCGATGGTCGAGGTCGACGCGCGTCACGCCGCGCTCACTTCTCTCGTGGGCCAGCCTTACATTCGTCTCGAAAACTGCTGGCGATGGCCCTTAAACGAGGATTGCGGCCAGGAGTGCTTGATCCAACTAGACGTCGCCCCACCAGAGTGTTTGGTCCGCGGCGTCTTGATGAAATGGTACAAAGGCAAAGAATGCGTATTTTGCCGGAGAGTGTTCGACGAGCCACATCTGATAGATCACAAACCGGCTCTGGTCAACCACGAAGGCATCACGTTTGAGTGGAGCGAAATCTCCCCGGCCACTCTGATGGAAGTCCTGAAAACACACGGACCCGTTTGTTGGAACTGCCACATCGCCCAAACGTTTCGTCGCGAGCATCCGGACCTGGTAATCGTGAGACAACCATCATGTAACCGGGCCAGCGCCACGAAAATGAACAGTTCAGTCTAACGTCCCGAGCCGTTAGACTCATCATGCGACGTGGGCCTTTCTGCTTTCCTAATGTTCGCCGAGTTCCTATAATCGGGTTGCCGCTGAAATCTTCCGCTTTAGCGCGCAACCTGGGAAGTGACAAAGAACGCCCTGAAAACCCAAAAGCAAAAGATCCTCGTCGTCGATGACGAGAAGATGATTCGTTGGTCGCTTGGCGAAGCGCTGCGTGGCTGGGGTTACGAACCCGTCGAAGCCGACACAGTTTCGGCAGCACTGGCTGCTTTCGACGTCGAACCGCCTGCGGCGATTCTGCTGGACATTAACCTGCCCGACGGGTCAGGCCTCGATTTGCTGCGCCAGATTCGCCATCGCCAGCCCGAGGCGGTCGTGATCATGATCACGGCGAACGTGCTCATTGACGAGACAATCGCGGCGTTGCGGGGTGGCGCTTACGATTTCATCGGCAAACCAATCAACCTCGAAGAGCTGCAGGTAGCGATTCGGAATGGCATCGAAGCCGGCCACTTGCGTAAGGAAGTGAAGCTGTTTCGGCGCGAGCGGTCGCAACAGTTCAGCTTCAACCAGATTGTCGGTGAATCTCCGGCGATGCGAGAGATGTTAGCCCTGGCGGAGAAGGTAGCCGCGAGCGAAGTCTCGTCCGTTTTGTTGCAAGGGGAATCCGGCACGGGAAAGGATCTGGTCGCAAAAGCAATCCACTACCAATCAACACGCGCCGAGGACCCATTCGTCGCGATCAACTGTGCGGCGTTGCCGGGCACACTGATTGAGAGCGAACTGTTTGGCTACGAGAAAGGGGCGTTCACTGACGCGAAAGCCCGGAAGGAAGGATTGTTCGAACAGGCAGAGGGTGGCACGCTTTTTCTGGATGAGATTGGCGAACTGGAGTTGAGTTTGCAGGCGAAGCTTTTGCGGGTGCTTGAAGAAGGATCGTTTCGTCGCGTCGGCGGCCTTAAGGACTTGCCGCTGGACGTGCGCGTGATTGCGTCGTCGAATCGCGATCTCAAAGCCGAAGGCGAAGCGGGCCGCTTTCGTGCCGACCTTTTTTATCGTCTCTCGGTGATTCAAATCGACATCCCGCCGCTGCGTGAGCGTGGCGATGACGTGAAGCTGCTGGCTGAACACTACATAACCAGTTTCAGAAGCCGTCTGCGCAAGAGCATTGATGGCATTGAGCCAGAGGCGCTGGCTGCTTTTCGGCGCTACGAATGGCCGGGCAATGTTCGCGAGCTGCGGAATGTGATCGAGCGGGCCATGATTTTGGAAGACGATGAAACGATCACTACAAAATATCTGCCCCGCGGTTTGGCGGGTGAATCGCGTGCCGGAAGCGAAGCGCGCGCCGATGGCGCCAAGGCAGCGGATCAGTTTCGTCTGCCGCCCGAGGGAGTGTCGCTCGACGAAGTCGAGATGTCCCTGGTACGGCAGGCTTTGGCACAAAGCGGCGGAAACCAGACCAAGGCCGCCGAACTACTGGATATCTCGCGCGACCAGCTTCGCTACCGCCTGAAAAAGCTGGAAGAAGCCAGTCTGGCAGCCACTGACACACGAAGCTGATTCAAGCTGGATCTGTGCCTGGTTCCTCCCAAATACGTTACAATCTCGAAGCATGAATAAGGCCGCAGTAAGAGACTCAACCGACGGCGAATCGACTGCCGCCGACAGTCTTGAGCGTTCGCTCAAAGAGTTGGCCGATATCAAGTTCGCACTCGATCAGTCAACGATCGTCGCCATCACCGACCAGCGCGGAATCATCACCTACGTCAACGAAGAGTTTTGCCGCATCTCGAAGTACTCCCGCGTAGAGTTGCTGGGTCAGGACCACCGCATCATCAACTCCGGCTATCATCCCAAGGAGTTCATGCGTGATCTGTGGACCACTATCGCTGCCGGCGAGGTCTGGAAGGGCGAGCTTCGCAATCGCGCGAAAGACGGCAGCGTCTACTGGGTGGACACGACGATAGTGCCCTTTCTTAATTCTGAAGGTAAACCATATCAGTACGTAGCCATCAGGCATGACATCACCCAACGCAAATTAGCGGAAGAGCAGGTGCTTCTGCAGGCAGCCGAGCTGCAACGTGCGGCACAACTCTCCTTTGTCGGCGAACTAGCCGCCGGACTGGCGCATGAAATCAAGAATCCGCTGGCAGGCATTCAAGGTGGGGTTGATATTCTGATCCGCCGCCGTGACAAAAACGATCCGGAGCGCGAAGCTCTCGAAGGTATGCGGCACGAGGTCGAAAGGATCGATCACACGGTGCGGGCGCTGCTTGAGCGTGCACGTCCGCGGCAGGTTTCGGTGAGAGCGAGTTCACTCACTGACATTGTGGGGCGCGCGGTCAACCTGGCACGCGCGCAGTTGACGAGTGCAGCCGCGAGTGGCCATCGCGTCAAAATAGAATTCGAGCAGCCTGCGGATCCGATAACCATCTCCATCGACTCTGCGCAAATCGAAGACGCCGTGCTAAACCTGATTATCAACGCCATCGAGGCGGCAGCTGGTGATGGTCAGGTGAAGGTTCGCGTCGCTCGATCTGAAAACGATCGCGCCGAAGCGGGGTCCCCACGCGGGCAGCCCGCGTGGGGTGCTGGTGAATTTGAAGATGAAGCGATAGTCGAAGTATCAGACAACGGCCGCGGCATCAGCGAAGAAGATCTCGGTCGCATCTTCAATCCATTTTTCACCACGAGAGAGGCGGGCACTGGCCTCGGGCTGCCGGCAGTGCGTCGCATCGCTCGAGCGCATGGCGGCCGGGTCGAGGTAAGTTCTTCTCCAGGCAAAGGCTCGACCTTCAGCATTCATCTGCCACTGGTCAATGAGCCGTTGCCTCCCCGCCAAACCTAAGTATTGATCCGACTACGAATATCTGACAGGATTTACAAGATTTGCATGATTCAGCAAGAAACTCGGATGACATACCTTATGAGTTCTTACCTAATTTCTTATCCTCCCTATCTTGTAAATCCTGTTAATCCTGTCACAGTTTTAAGGCGAATCACTTGATGGTAACCGTTCCGGACTGCGTATTTCTCCTCATAACTTTCGAAATAGTCCTCAGCAACCGCTCTTACTCAGCCCCGTTTACTGCGCATTTCTAACGGCACACACGTTGCGAACTCGTCAGGGAAGGAAACGGCGGCGAGGTGTAAGTGTCAACTGGTACGCGGGAGAGTGCGATGACAAGAATGTTGACCGTGGAGGAAGCGCGGAACTTGATCGCTGGTGGCAAGATCGGGCGGCTTGGCTGCGTTGCCGATGGCGAGCCGTATGTTGTGCCGATCAATTACGTGTTTGAGGACGGGTCAATTTACGGTCATTCCCTGCCTGGTCGAAAAATCGAAGCCTTGCGCGCGCACCCACGCGCCTGCCTACAGGTAGACGAAATCGAGAATGATTTTGAATGGCGCAGCGTCATTGCCTACGGCAACTTCGAAGAAATTCGCGTCCCGAGTGACCGAAGATCGATCCTCAGCAAACTGCTTGCTCGCTTTCCGCTGCTGACTCCAGTTGAATCTGTGATAGCACAAGACGCTGCTGCACCGGAAAGTGTTGTGTTTCGCATAATCGTCGATCGCATCACTGGCGTGGAAGAAGAATAAGCGAAGTCTAGAGGAGGTGAGATCATGAAAGAGAACATCGAACGAGAGGCGTGGGCCCGATATCTAAATGAATTTAGTGAGCGCAACCAGTCGCGGCCGACCTGGCTTCAGGTGTTTGGCGAGGCTGGGGCGCAATCGGAGGAGCAGGGTCTTCCGCTTGTAGGCATCAGCCTCGAGGAGAAAGGCGCTGATGCTCCACGCGTCCAGATAATGCTGGGCGGGCACGATGCGATTGAGGCTCGCCATCTGACACATATGATTTCCAATGTCGAGCGCGTGGCGCCGCAGAGCGGGCCAGATGGACGCGATGAGGCAATTGAGTTTATTGACCAGCAAGGAGAAGCCAGTCTGCTGATCTTCAAACATCGGGCAAGAATGGCGACGCATGTTTAGCCGGCGGTGGTTAGCAGGTCCGGGTCTTATTTGGCTGTCCCTGCAACGCTATGGAACATGAACATACGGTTGAGGCGATCCATGAGCGGCTGGCCGCGGGGCCACGTCAGAACTACCTGCGCGATTGGATCTATGGGGGCATTGATGGCTCAGTAACTACTTTCGCTGTCGTTAGTGGTGTGGCGGGAGCGCAACTCTCCCCCTGGATAATTCTGGTGATGGGTTTTGCCAACCTGTTTGCCGATGGTTTCTCGATGGCTGCCAGCAATTTTCTGGGCACAAGAGCCGAACACGAAGACCTTAAACGTCTTGAAGCGATTGAGTATCGCCACGTCGATCTGGCGCCCGAAGGTGAGCGCGAAGAAGTAAGACAGATATTTCGCAACAAGGGGTTCGACGGAGTAGACCTCGCACGCCTGGTCGACTTGATTACTTCCGATCGGACGCGCTGGGTAAAAACAATGCTCACGGAAGAATACGGACTGCCGCAGCAGGTTCGCTCTCCCTGGCTGGCGGCAATCACGACGTTCAGCGCCTTCCTGGTTTGTGGACTTGTGCCATTGCTTCCTTACCTGTTTGGGTCGAGCAATCCGCTCATGCTTTCGGTGATCATGACCGGCGGTGTCTTTTTTGCGATTGGATCAGCTAAGAGCCGGTGGTCCACAGCCACCTGGTGGCGCTCGGGCCTGTCAACTTTCGCGGTCGGCGCCATCGCTGCTGGTCTCGCGTACGGGGTCGGGCTGTTGCTAAACCAATTGCAGCAGCATGGAGGACAACTCGGCAGAGTTATGCACTGAGGTGACTATTATGAGTACTAATCTACAAATTCAATCTCGTGACGACCACATGCAAAGCGGCGGCGTCGTATGGAATCGACTTCGCTCCGAACGAGGGGACATTTGCGAAGCTTTGCTTAAAGAGTGTGTACCGCGTTATGAAACTCAGGCGGGAGCACCGCGGTTGTCGCATGAAGAGGCGATGCACGCTGCAACCTGGCATCGAGAACTGCTTCAGGCGCGGTTGCGCAAGATCGACGACGCTCTGGATCGATTAATGTCGGGTTCGTATGGCCTTTGCTGCAAGTGTGGCAGGTGGATTGAGGACACGAAGCTCGATTTCGATCCCGCCATCGCGTTTTGCATTGACTGCTGGCAGCGGATGCAAACCAGACATTAGTCTTTCAACTGCGGAGCCGCGGAGGTGAGAAGAGCAAGGCGTCCTGGTGCAGAACCGTAAGCGACCAAACGCAGCGTGTGTGAGAAACGAGGTGCTGAAATGAAAACTGAAGAGATCCTCGAACGAGGCGGCGAGATTACCCGACGCATCTTTTGCAACCGAATGTTGTTGACTTCAGTCGGGCTGGGGTTGGCCGCGAATCTGAGCGGTGGAGCGGCAAAAGGGCAGACTCCAGCACTCGCTTACCCACCACTGAAAATCGAAGGCGCGGAACGAGTGATGCCCGGCTCGTTCCTGTACTTCAGTTATCCAACGGCGAATGATCCGGCAGTGCTAGTACGCGCTCACGATGGAGAACGTATCGCTTACAGTCGGAAATGTGCCCACCGGGGATGTTCAGTCGACTTCGACTCCGAGCGGCGCTGTTTCAAATGTCCCTGTCATCAGGGAACGTATGACCTGAGGACGGGCTACGTGATATACGGCCCGCCGCCGCGGCCGCTGGACCAGATTGTGTTGCAGATGCGCGCGGGCGGCGAAGTGTGGGCCGTGGGGAAAACATTTGGGAGCAGCAATCCCAA
>JBGQJH010000141.1:0-6624 GCA_041498935.1 Pyrinomonadaceae bacterium
ATGGAACTTCCATTACTCCGGCAAAGACGGCGTCTTTGGCCGCACCGATCCCAACCTCATCGACGATTCAGCGCTTAACTACATTGGCCTGGACCAAACCGATCCAAACGCTAAGGATGATGTGACGCACAGCGTGATTGCGGTTCCCGCGGGGCGGCCGGTCGAGTTGATTCTTCGCTCCCGGGACGTTATTCATGACTTCTGGGTTCCCCAGCTAAGGTTTAAGCAGGACCTCGTTCCGGGAATGATGATTCGCGTCCACTTCACGGCAAACCGACCGGGAAAGTATGAACTGGCATGCGCCGAGCTTTGTGGACAATTTCACTTCCGAATGAGGAGTTTCATGCTGGTGTTGCCGGAAGATGAGCATCAGGCCCTGATGGCCTTGCCGCAAGATCAATTTCAGACTCGCGTCACCGAGCTGCTGGCTAAGTATCAGTTGCCGAATTACCAGCAGTGAAAACGATCCTGGAGTTGTTGATTCAGCCTAACCACTAGGAGATTAGAGATGTCAGGTGAAACGCACGAAGTAGTGCACCGTCACGAGGCGCCCACGAGCTTCATTCGCAAGTACATCTTCAGCCTTGATCATAAAGTCATCGGCATCCAGTACATCATTCTGGCGCTGGTTGCGGTGCTGGTGGGCATGACGATGTCCGTGTTGATGCGCATGAATCTGTCGTGGCCTGGTACCAGTTGGCCGATCCTCGGAACCCTCTTTCCAAACGGTGCGCCAGCCGGCGTTATGAATCCCGATTTTTATCTGTCGCTCGTGACCATGCACGGAACGATCATGGTTTTCTTCGTTCTCACTACCGCGCCCCAGGGCGGCTTTGGCAACTATTTCCTTCCCATTCAGATCGGCGCGGAAGACATGGCGTTTCCGTTTCTTAACATGATGTCGTTTTGGGTAACGCTGGTCGGGTTCATCGTCATACTCGCGGCCATCTTTGTCGAGGGCAATACGACGATCGCTAACTCGGCCCTCGGCGTGGCTCTGGGCGGCGCGAGCGGAGCCACCGTGGGCCCAATTGGGGGGTGGACTGGCTACGCACCTTTAAGCGCCGTCGGTATGGCGGCCGGGCCAGGCCAGGGCGCAGGCATGAATCTCTGGATCGTAAGTATTGCGATCTTCTGTATCGGTTCGTTGCTGGGAGCGCTTAACTTCATCACGACGCTGCTCAACATGCGCACCAGGGGAATGGCCCTCATGCGCATGCCCTTGACGTGCTGGGCCTGGTTCACAACCGCGGTGCTGGCGCTGCTTTCATTTCCCGTGCTCCTCGCCGGTGGCATTCTGCTCCTGCTCGATCGGATTGTGGGGACGAGCTTCTTCGTTCCGGGCGGGTTGTTTTTCGGCTCGTCGGTGCTGACATCGCATACCGGCGGCTCGCCGATTCTCTGGCAACACTTGTTCTGGTTTTTTGGTCATCCTGAAGTTTACATCGCTATCCTGCCCGGCATGGGTGCAACGTCCCACATCCTTTCGACCTTTGCTCGCAAGCCTATCTTCGGCTATCGCGCCATGGTGTTTGCGATCTTTGCGATCGGTCTGCTGGGATTCTTCGTCTGGGGCCATCACATGTTCATCAGCGGCATGAGCCCCTACTCGGCGATGACCTTCTCGATTCTGACGCTTTCGATCGGTGTGCCTTCGGCAGTGAAAACATTTAATTGGCTCGGCACTTTATGGGGCGCAAAGATTCGCTTCACGACCCCGATGCTCTTTGCCATTGGTTTCGTTTCGCTGTTTGTTGCAGGTGGAGTTACCGGTTTGGTGCTGGGCCAGACGTCGCTCGACCTGCCCATGCACGACACTTACTTTGTGTTAGCACACTTTCACCTGGTGATGGGCGTGGCATCGATCTTCGGCATGTTCGCCGCGACCTACTTCTGGTTCCCGAAGGTGTTTGGCCGTTTTATGAATGATCGGCTCGGCAAGCTTCATTTCTGGATAACCTTTGTCGGCGTCTACTGCATTTTCGTTCCCATGCATACGATGGGCATGGTGGGGATGCCTCGCCGTTATGCACAGTTTACGGAGTATCGGTGGCTCGACACGCTTCATCCGCTGATAGTCTTTGTTTCCATCGCCGCCATCGTTACAGTGCTGACGCAGCTTCTGTTTTACTTCAATCTTGTTTGGAGCATCTTTAAAGGTAAGAAGGCTGGTACAAATCCGTGGGAGGCAACTACGCTCGAGTGGACGACCACGAGCCCGCCGCCTCACGACAATTTTGCCGGCGTGCTGCCGGTTGTTTACCGCGGCCCGTATGAATTTGCAGTGCCAGGAGCAACAAACGATTTCATTATGCAGACGGAGCCCGACGCCAGTGAGGTCCCGGCAACCGAAGGGGTGGGTGGTAATGGCCAGGATGGTCACAAGCACTAAGCCACTAACAAAGACAAGAATCGGTGGTGGGCCGAAGACGGGTGGGCCAAATAGCAATGGTTCGCCCAGACGAAACGGCCATGGCCGCGGTTTTCCCGACCTGCAATCCTCGGCAAATCGCTATCGCATCGGGATGTGGGTTGCGCTTGCTTCGATCCTGATGATGTTCACGGCGCTGAGTAGCGCATACATTGTGCGCGCCGCCTCAGCAAACGATTGGCAGCCGCTCAAGATGCCGCGCATCGTGCTGCTGAGCACGGCGCTGATAATTATCAGCAGCTTCACGCTTGAAGCTGCGCGACGAAAGTGGAAAGACACGGTTAGCGACGGCCATCGGCGTTGGCTGCTTGTGACTATGGCCCTGGGAATAGGATTCCTGATATCGCAACTGCTCACGTGGAGACAACTCGCGCGACAGGGAATCTATATTGCCAGTAATCCTCACAGCTCTTTCTTCTATCTCTTGACTGCCGCGCATGGTGTGCACTTGCTGGGAGGATTGGCCGCGCTCGCCTACCTCTTGCTGCGCGCGCGCGCGCCGCAGGAAGACGAATTGGCGGTGGCGAAGTCGCAGGCCGGCGCCGACGCCATAACGATTTACTGGCATTTCATGGACTTTTTGTGGCTCTACCTATTTGTGCTGCTGTTCTTTGTGCGCTAAAACGATTGTCAGAACCGCCTGCGTGAGCGGGCGGCTTTGTATCAACTGCACAACGCTGGGCCGCCCGCTCACGCAGGCGGTTCTGACAGGCTACTTTCTTCTTGGAGGTGACAGGTGAGTACTGAAGCACGCGCAGTACATTTTCCGGCGGACGACTGGGGCGGGGGTGTGCACCCCTATCGCGTTGGTCATCGTAAGCTCGGGATGTGGTTGTTCATTGTTTCCGACTCATTGACGTTCTCAGCGCTGTTGATTGGCTATAGTTATCTGCGCGCGTCAAACGTCTGGCCCACGCCGTTTCCTTTTCGTCCGAGCATCCTCTTTTCGTCCGTCATGACCTTCTGTCTGCTTTCGTCCAGCTTGACGATGGTCTTTGGTGTCTCGGCCTCGAGCCGGGGAGACAAGGCAACGGCGCGCAAATGGATCCTGGCAACGATGTTTTTCGGTGCGGCGTTTGTCGTTCTACACCTTATCGAATGGAACCATTTGATCGGCGAAGGCCTGCGGCCGTTTAGTTTACCGGCACACTGGGTGTCGACTTTCACCACGTCAGACGGAAGATTGCCGACGCCTTTGTTTGGCGCCACGTTCTTTACTATCACTGGCCTCCATATGTTCCACGTGGCCAGCGGCATTGTTTATCTGGGAGTGGTGGCCGCGCGGGTCAAGAAGGTGAATCACGAAGACGTCGAGATCAGCGGCCTCTATTGGCACTTTGTCGATCTCGTCTGGATGTTTGTGTTCCCGCTGATTTACATCCTGTCAGTGGATGTGGGCGGCCACCTGGCCCGGTAACATCGTAAGTCGCCAATTTTAAGCTGGCGTCAAGAATTGGCTGGAGACTGGAAGCGGAGGAATCGAGAATGAGCGAACACGTGGAAGAACATTTTGCCGGCAGCAATAAGCTCTTTATCTCAATCTGGGGCTGGCTGATCCTGCTGACGCTGATTGAGATCGGCCTTGCCTACAGGCCGATGCCAATCCATTACATGTTGACGATCCTGCTCGGCCTTTCAATCATTAAGGCGGCCCTGATCGTGGCTTACTTTATGCACATGAAGTTTGAGCGCTTGAGTTTGATTCTTACTATCGTGCCGATGCTGGTGATTTGCATCTGTCTCCTTTTTGTCTTTTTCCCCGATAGTTTCCGCTCGGCAGGCTTGCGCTATCAGTTTAAAGAAGCGCCACCTCCGACTGCGAGTGAGGAGCATTGATGAGCGCTTTGAAATCAAAGGCGGTGCTGCTGGCCGTTACGGCTATCGCTGCGGTGCTTGTGTTCGGCGCTTCGGCGTTAGGGCAGTGTTCCATGTGCCGGGCAGCGTTAGCTGGTTCCAACAATGCCTTTTTCATCAGGAACTTCAACATCGGAGTACTGGTGCTGCTGGTGCCCCCGGTCACAATATTCTGCTCGATATTTGTTGCGCTGAAACGTTACCGAACGCGCGATGCGGAGGAGAAAACGGAAGAGCGTCCGGAGTTAACAGAGACTGATGAACACTGAATTCAAGCCTGGACTTTAGACTCCAGACTCCAGACTAGTTTGTGTTATGGCTGAGGAAAATCTTTTACGAATCGACGTTGAAAAGCGAACTACGCGAGGTCGTGTCTGTCCGCGTTGCGGAGGCAAGATTATTCCCTCGAATCGGGCGGTGTATCAGAGTACGACCGATCCGACCGGAGCATTCCCGATTTGGCAATGCGAAAGATGCGGTTACGAAGAGATGTCGGAGCGAGCGGCGCCAACCGGCAAGGGAAAGCATTGAGATTGTCCGACAAACTTTGATTGGTCGAACCTAGTAAGGACGGTTTAATGTGGACGGAGTTGGCCAGGTTGGTGCGACCAGAGTCATGAAGAGTGAAGCTAAGCTGCTGAACATAGTCTGTATTATTGCCGCGCTCGCTTTTGTAGCGTTGGCAGTCTTGAACGCGCTGTCTTCCGTTAGTTTCCTGACCATCGACAATCTGTTCGTTACCATGGTCTGCATGTTGATGGCGCTGATGTTTGCCGTTAATCCGCTGCTGTATCTCAAGGACGAAGGCCGGCTTTCGATTCCTTTCCAGAAGCGCAGGGCGTTAAAGGCACAAGCCGCCGAAGCCGGAGCGCGTGCGCTTCCTCAATCCGCGCCCTTGCTCGACGCCAAAGGTCGCGCGGTTCCTCCCGACGTGAGATCTATGGTTGCTAATATGAAGCAAAAGCAGCCGTAGCCTCTGGGCTTATCGGATTACTCCTGCCGTGAATGAAATCGAAAAACGCGTACTGAGAAGCTTTGAGCACTGGAAGCAGGAGAAGCTCGATCTGCATACGCTGTTTGAAGCCGGCGAGAACGATCCCGACGCGCGCACCGCGGTTTTCGACGCGGTAGAACGATTCGTTGAAGACGGACTGCTCCAGGAGGAAGGGAACGACTTCTATTCGCTGACCGCGAAGGGAAGAGAAGCGTTACAGAACCGCGAGCGGTAGCGACCGGATGATAGAGTAAACGCGTAGTTTCCGCTGGGCTGCTCAACTCGTTGTTCGTGCGCTATAAGAAAACTCAATGGCCTCGTCGAGAGCAGAATCCGCTCTACCGCTCGCGGTTTTGTAACTAAATGCCTGAATACATTCCATTCCTTCCGCACCTCAACGCCGTGCTGAATACTACGAGCGCCCTGTTGCTGCTGGCGGGTTTTAGATTCATTCGGCTCCATCGAGTTCAGGCTCATCGAAATTGCCAGGTGACGGCGGTAGTCACGTCGACGCTATTCCTGATTTCTTATCTCACCTATCATTACTACCACGGCGCCACCCGTTTTGCCGGTCAGGGATTTGTTCGTCCGGTGTATTTCACCATTCTGATAACTCATACAATTCTCGCGGTCGTTATAGTTCCCATGATTATTCTGACACTCTATCGCGCCGCGCGCGGAGACTTCATTAGGCATCGCCGGATAGCACGCTGGACATTGCCGCTTTGGCTATACGTCTCCGTAACCGGCGTGATCGTTTACCTGATGCTGTACCAGATATACCCATCACGTTAAGAAGTGATGAGTGACGAGTAATGAGTGTGGTTCAGGCAAAGTGATGTCAACTCTACAGACGCCAGAGAACGGAAACAACGCCGAAATCAAGATCGCCGCTCTGCCCGTGAACCGCGTGCGCGCCTCCGGACCCATTCTCATTCTCGCCATCCTGTTTGTGGTTGCGTCGTTTCTGACGTGGTACTTCACCTGGTTTGGGCGCGGTCTTTCCGACTCCGAGATCTCGCAGTTTCTGGTTGACGAGAAACATCCGCGTCATGTGCAACACGCACTGCTGCAAATTCAACAGCGCATCGAGCGAGGCGATAAGACGGCGAAACAGTGGTATCCGCAAATCGTGGCTCTCGCCGCCAGTCCCGAAACAGAGTTCCGATTGACGGTCGCCTGGTTAATGGGCGCGGACAATACCGCGGAGGAGTTTCACAACACCCTCAAGAAACTGTCGGCAGATCCGGAACCAATCGTCCGGCGCAACGCGGCACTCGCGCTGGTCAGGTTTAATGATCCAAGCGGGCGTCCAGAGCTCATTGCGGTGTTGCAGCCCTACACC
>JBGQJH010000142.1:0-6604 GCA_041498935.1 Pyrinomonadaceae bacterium
AGCGGACCGTGCGTGGCCGGCGTCGCCGGCGTGAGCGCATAGAGCAGGACGGCAATCAAGGTCGCTAACAGGAAAAATCCGGTCAGCAAGGTTAGTCCGAATTGGTAACGGTTTCCGTAACGCATGGTGCAAGGAAATTAATACTTTGAACCTAGTGCTTTGAGCTTAGAACTCTGAACCTGGTACTTTGCTCTCGCTTCGGTTAGTAGGAGCTGTCAGCCTCGGCGAAGGTTAGAAGAACAAAGTACAAAGCACTAAGTTTAAAGTACGAAATCATCTTTATCGAAACTGTCCCGCATACCACTCGACGATATTCGATCCGACCAGCAGCGCGGCAATGGCGCCAATGCCCAGGAAAACGCCGAAGGGCAGGAGCATCTGCATATTTCGTTTTCCCTGTCGCAGCATTAGAACTATGCCAATCACTGATCCGGATAATACACCCAGGAAGATGTTTAAAATCGTGAGTCGCCAGCCAAGATAGGCGCCAACCATAAGCATCATCTTTACATCACCCAGACCCATCGCTTCGATGCCGCGTAGTTTTTCCCAGGTCCAACCCATCAACCACAAAGAGCCGCCGCCAACTAAAGCACCGATAAGCGCCCCTACGAGCGAGGCGGCCCAGATTGGCATTCCGACGAGCAGGCCATTGAGAAGCATGTCAAGATCGTCAAAATAGGGCCGGCCCATGAGGTACGGAAGTGCCACGCGCGCAATTAGCGAAAAAGCGATCCCCGGATAGGTGATCGCGTTTGGGAGCAGCATGTGTTCGGCGTCGATGAAGATTAAAGCGGTGATGGCGGTAACAAACACAAGGTCAAACGGCAGGGCAAACGTCAGACCATCGCGCCAGGACACCGCGACCCAAAGAAAAGCAACGAGCGCTTCAACTGCCGGGTAGCGCGCCGAGATGCGCGCCTTGCATGATCGGCAACGACCACCGAGCAGGAGGTAACTGAGCACCGGCACGTTGTCGTAAAAAGCGATAACAGCTCCGCAGTCGGGACAGCGTGAACTCGGGAGGACAATCGACTCTTCACGCGGTAGCCGATGGATGACAACGTTGAGGAAGCTGCCAATGATCGCGCCGAAGACTCCAACGACGACGTATATAAATGGCAGAGGAAGTAAACTCAGGTCAGGAAGGACCGCTGTCAGAGAAAGATGCATCGAGAGGCATTGTAGCATTAGAGTCTGGAGTCTAGAGTCTTAAGTCTGGAGTCCGGCGCTCGCAGTTGAGTCAGGTGACAATCTGAGGCGGACTCCAAGACTCTAGACTCCAGACTCTAGACTCAAGACTGTCTTTTTTGTTTTTCCCAGAGCATCAGGTGTTTGAGAAACGCATGATGAGCCGCAAAGCTGGCGATACTTACGCCGGCGAGTCCGTCGCGAAAGCCGCCCTTGAGTATGAAACTGCGAACAAAAGCTGCCGGCGCGGCGGTTGCAATTTTGCACGGCGAGGTGCGGCGACCTTCTTCGAACATTTGTTGCGCCGCAAGGGGAGCATAACGTTCGCCAATCATGCGGTGATGATGAGCGGAGTCTCGCACACTGTAGTGCAAGAGGTCGCCGGAAAGTTTCTCAATACGCGCACCTGAATCCATCTTCACCGATTCGTGAATGTGTCGCGGTTCCCAGTGCCCGCGCGACTTCTTAAATAGCCGCAACTGCCAATCGGGATACCATCCGCCACCCTTGATCCAGCGTCCCTGGTAATTCGATCGGCGCGGGATGCGGTAGCCGTCAGCGAGTTGGGTTTCATCGCCCTTACGTAGTTTCGCTATCGAGGCTTTCAGTTCTTCTGAGACGCGTTCGTCGGCGTCGAGGCTGAATATCCAATCATGCGCTGCTTGTTCGGTAGCGAACTGTTTCTGCGCGGCAAAGCCGGACCACTCGCGATTGATCACTCGTGTTCCGCAAGCTGCGGCGATTTCGCGCGTTTTGTCGGTGGATCCGGAGTCGACCACGATAATCTCATCGGCCCACCGGAGCGACTCGCATGCTTCGCGAATATTCGCTCCTTCGTTGAAGGTGATGATGGCTGCGGAGATCTTCATTGGATGTAAACGCAAACTATTAGCTTGCGGGCGCAATCTAACAGATCGGGTTACAAAATCGTAGGGGCACGGCATGCCGTGCCCCTAATCCTTAACCGCCATTCAAGAAATCACATTACGGAGTCGGCGTGTCGACGATGACGTTGTTGGCGCGCAAGGTTGTGGACGTGGCGCGCTGAAGATCGGCCAGCGCCTTGTTGTAATCGGTCTCAGCACGCAGTTCAGAATTGCGTGCGTTTGTCAGGGCGTTTTGCCGTTGAAAGAGCAGGAAGGTGGTTGAACGGCCCACCTGGTAAAGTCGCTGTTCCCCTTCCAGTTGCAGTTCGGCATTAATTCTTGCCTCTCTTGCCGACAATACGCGGAGCCGAGAAGTCTCAACTGCCTGGGCCGAGTTACGCACATCGACCTCGATCACCTGATCCTGCGAGCGCGTCGACGCTTCAAGTTGCTCTTTCTGGATTTGAGCGCCAGCTAGATTGGCTTCCGCAGTCTGATTCTTGAACGGAATCTGAATCGCCACGCCGACGATGACGTTATAGGTCTTTAAGCCAAACAGGTTGCCAAGGGTCTTCCCATAGCCGCCGACCAGATCCGATGGAGCAAGACTGGGGGTGGCGACGAGGGGGGACGTGGCGACCGGAAAGCTCGCTCTTTGCTGAATGTCCTGAATCTGGCTAAGTAGAAACGCATTAGCGACTAAGTTTGGATCGCCGCCGATCAAAGGAACGAGTGTACCGGGAGCGATGGTGGTTGCGCGCGCAGTCCCCGCCAGCCCGGTAGTCGCGACGGTAGTCTGAAGATCGATCTGTGGTTTAGTCTGGTTCTTGAAGTACTGAAGGTCGAGCTTGTTGATGTCATTCTGCAACCGCAGCCGTCGCAGCTCGGGTCGGTTTTCGCGCGCCTCTTTCAAGGCATCAACGAGACTTATCGGGGCTGCATCAATTTTGGGTGAATCGGTAGGTGTAATCTGTGCCATCCATTCGGGCGCCGTTGAATCCTTAAAGATGAGTTGTTTGAGACTGTTCTCGGCCACCGAGACACTTTGAACCGCCAGCAGCAGGGCTGATTCGCGATTTGCAAGTTCGGTTTGCACCTCCGCTCTTTCCAGCGGCGCCTTAACGCCCACAGCGATCTGGGCCTCAACATTCTTCAGATTCTCGCGAGTCAGATTGAGATTCTCAAGTTGGTTCTGCTGATCGCGCAAGGCGAACACTAAATCCCAATAGGCCCTTTGCACCTGCGTGATCACGTCTATGGTGCGCAGACGAAAATCCGCATCTGACTGTTCCAACCGCTTCTTCTGAATGCGAATCTGCCTGCGGTTGTTATCAATCGAACGGTTACGCAGCAACGGCTGTGTGAAGGTCAAAGAAAGATTTGACGAATAGAAAGGATTCAGCGTGCTGTTGGTAGCACTCGTGGTCGTCTTGTTGTTGCTAAAGCTAAGCTGGTAATTTCCACCACCCGTCGAGAACTGCTTGTCGATTGACGGACTCAGGGTAAGGACTGTGTTGGAGACCTGACCGGAACTGCCGGCTCCAGCAAAGACGTTCTGCACCGGAGTAATGCGCTTGTCGATTTGCGGCGTTATGCTAAAAATCGGATCAAAGACTCCCTCAAGCGAGCGCAGTTGTGTTTCCGAATACCGCACGTCATCGCGAGCAACTTCAATGTCGCTGTTGTTTTCCAGCGCTCGCTTTATCGCATCGTTGATCGAAAGCGTCAGCGTGTTATCGCTCGTAACGCCCAATCGAGTCATGTTAGGCAGCGGCGGCAGAGCCCGCTTCTCGACGGGCGGGAAGACAGGCTCTTGTGGCTCCTGAATCGGCGAAGCGTCCGTGTTCACCGGTGTTTGCGGAATCACATTTGGAGTTCCGGGAGGTGACTGCGGCGCTGATTGTTGAGTTCCCGGCGGAGCCTGCGCGGGCGCCATTTGCGTTCCTGGAGGCGCGCTTGGGTTTTGCGGCTCGGTTCCCGGGGGCCGCGTCGCGTCTCGCTGGGCCGGATTGGGTGTCGGACTTGCTCCTGGCGTTTGGGCCAGAACTGCATGGCTTCCGACCAGGAGAACAGCGGACAGAGAAATTATCTTGAACAGCTCACGACTAAGCATCACACCAAAACTCCTTCAGTTATCCTTAATATATTCTGGTAAACGTAATTACCAGTTAGCAAACAAGTCTCATCAGATCAAGTCTTTACTACGCTTTATGCATCAAAGCTGTTTCAAAAAGATTCCGAAATGCTGGCTTGACACTCAAAGCTACGCCGCATAATCTTGGGCTTCTTTACTCCCAGCAAGTTTCGATCCCAGTTTGCGGCAGGCGGCGGAGCATAGTGTGTCTGCCGGCTTCTTCAAGGGGAAGGCGCGCTGGAATAATCGGCAGGAGGCATTTTGACAATGGCGGTGAAGGTTGGCATCAACGGCTTTGGGCGCATCGGACGCAACATCTTTCGGACCTCCATCGGTGATCCGGATATTGATTTCGTCGCCGTAAACGATCTCACGGACACGAAAACCCTCGCACACCTGCTTAAGTACGACTCCGTGCTCGGCAATCTCGATCATGAGATTACTTCAACCGAAAATGGGATTAAAGTTGACGGCGCTGAGTTTCGTGTCTTCTCGCAGCGTGACCCGGCGGCGATCGACTGGGAGTCGGTAGGCGCGGAGATCGTGGTTGAGTCAACAGGCATATTTACCAAGGCCGAAGACGCCAGGAAACACCTCCGCGGCAGCGTAAAGAAAGTGATCATTTCCGCTCCAGCCAAGAACGAGGACATCACGATCGTGCTTGGGGTTAATGAAGACAAATATCTCGCGGCAGAACATCACGTAATCTCAAACGCGTCATGCACGACAAACTGCCTGGCGCCCGTGGCGAAAGTGATTCATGAGAACTTCGGTATTCGCTCGGCGCAAATGACTACCATTCACTCGTACACCAACGACCAGCAACTGCTTGATTTGCCTCACAAGGATCTGCGTCGCGCGCGTGCAGCCGCGCTGTCAATGATCCCTACCTCGACAGGGGCCGCAAAGGCAGTGGCGCTGGTGCTGCCCGAGCTGAAGGGGAAGTTTGACGGCATTTCGGTGCGCGTGCCCACGCCCAATGTTTCGCTGGTTGATGTGGTCATGGATGTCGAGAAGGAGACGAGCACGGAAGAAGTGAATCGCGCCCTGAAGGATGCTGCCAACGGAGAGCTGCGGGGAATTCTTGCGTTTTCCGAAGAGCCGCTCGTTTCGAGCGACTTCAAAAGGAATTCAAACTCTTCGATTGTCGATGCCGAATACACCAAGGTAATTAACGGACGATTGATCAAGGTGCTTTCCTGGTACGACAACGAGTGGGGCTACTCCTGCCGCGTGCGCGATCTCATCAAGTTTATTGCCGGTAAGGGACTGTAATTGGTGGGCAGTAGGCAGTGTGCAGTGGGCAGTTTTTCTAACACGCCCTACTGCTCACTGCTCACTGCTCACTGCTCACTATGAAGAAGCTTTCCATCAAAGACCTCGATCTGAGCGGCAAACGAGTTTTCATTCGGGTTGACTTCAACGTTCCAATCAAGGATGGCAAGGTCGAGGACGACACGCGCATTCGAGCGGCTTTGCCGACGATCCGCTATGGCATTGGCCAGGATGCTCGAGTAATTCTCGCTTCGCACCTGGGCCGGCCGAAAGGTGAGCGCGTCGAGAAATACAGCCTTAGTCCGGTGGCTGAACATCTTTCGAGCCTGCTTGGAAAGCCGGTTGCTTTTGCGACTGACTGCGTCGGGGAAGGGGCCGAAGCCAAAGTCGCGGCAATGCAGGATGGCGATGTGTTGTTACTCGAAAATCTGCGGTTCCATAAGGAAGAAGAGAAGAACGACGACGCCTTCGCGCAACAACTCGCCCGGCTTTGCGATGGACTTTACGTTAACGACGCCTTTGGCACGGCGCATCGCGCGCATGCTTCTACAGTCGGCATAACGAAGCATGTTACGAAAGCGGCCGCGGGACTGTTAATGCAGAAGGAGCTGGAATATCTCGGACGCGTTATCGCCAGTCCCGATCATCCATTCGTGGCGATACTGGGCGGCGCCAAAGTTTCTGACAAGATTCCGGTGATCAATGCGCTCATCGACCGCAAGGTTGACAAGCTTCTGATTGGTGGAGCAATGGCCTATACATTTTTCAAGGCGCAAGGATTTACCGTCGGCAAGTCGCTGGTTGAAAACGATATGCTGGAGACGGCGCTGGAGATTATGAAGCGAGCGGAAAGTGAAGGGGTGGAGTTGCTATTACCGACCGATCATCAGGTCGTCGACAGCTATGAACCGATAAAGGGCGACAAGATTATTGCCAAGACAATCCCGATCGAGTTCACTAACGCGGGCCATGCGGGCATGGACATCGGCATCGAAACAGTCGCGCATTTTGCGAACGCGTTGCGCGATGCGCGCACGATAATCTGGAACGGCCCGATGGGAGTTTTTGAAGAACCACCTTTCGACCAGGGGACGATTGGTATAGCTCGAGCGGTCGCGGAAGCTGCCGATCGGGGCGC
>JBGQJH010000143.1:0-6560 GCA_041498935.1 Pyrinomonadaceae bacterium
GAGTTCGTGACCTTTTTCCGGCGCCGGATAGCGGCTGTAATAAAAACCGTTGCCCTGCCAGGAAACGCCGGAGGCTTTCATCCACTCGACATGATCTGGTTCCGTCTGTTTACTAGCCGCGTCCAAAACATAAATATCATTCCAATCAGAGCCACCTTTGGAAACGCCGTAGGCGACGTATTTTCCGTCCTTCGACAGCGAGAATGCTCCGAGTCGCGTGGTGCCGTCAGCTGATAGTTTGTTTGGATCAAGCAGAACTTCAGGCGTGCCGTCCAGACCTTTTTGCCGGTACCAAACGCTCTGGTTCTGCAAACCGTCATTCTTCGTGTAGAAGAAATAATCGCCGCGGCGCGTGGGCGCAGAATATTTCGGATAGTTGTAAAGCTGGGTCAGGCGGTCCTTGATCTTTTGTCGAAAAGGGATCTTCTCAAGGTAAGCAAAGGTGACTTTGTTTTGCGCCGCGACCCATGAGGCCACCTCAGGAACATTCGCGTCAGCCTCGAGCCAGCGATATGGATCGGCGACCTTCGTCCCGAAATAATCATCGACCGTGTCGTCTCGCCTGGTTTCGGGATAAGCAATCGCTGCCGCGCCCGGAGTTTCATTAGCCGCGGGCGCAGACGACATCTTCTCTGCCTGTTGCGCGCGCGTTTGCGGGGTCAACTGCAAGACTGACAAACCCGTCAACGCTAAAACCACGATGGCGAGCGGCAAAAAACCACGCCAAAAACCGGAAACGAAAAACTGCAAACTGCTTCTCTTCATGGGATCATCTCCTGGGGTGATTGAAAACTGAAAAACTCAATTTGCGTCGCTACTGGAAACTCGATACGGAAAACTTGCGTGGGCAGACGCCGCATACTTTAATCGAGTTGCGCGTTAAGTTCAAAGCGCAAGCACCACCCGCAATAAGCGCTTCCGAAACTTCGTGCAATATCGGGTTTTTCGGATGTCTGCTAGAATCCGACCTGGCACTCTCCCCAAGAACGGATCTCGAATTACGGATTTCGGAATTGGAGTGCTTATGAAAGACTTAGTCCCCAAGGTTGCAAAATACAAATACTTCTATCCCCTTCTATTACTTCTCCTGTTGCCTTACGTCTCGTCGCGCATTAGCTCGCAGACCCGCGAAAGGAGTGTTAACGACGGTAAGAGGCCGGCGACCCAACCAGCTGAGATCGTTAAGGTTGATGTTGATCTGGTAACAGTTGATGCGCTGGTTTTGCAGAAAAAGACGGCCCGCGTGGTGGGCCACCTGAGGCAAACCGACTTTGTGATTTTGGAGGACGGGACAAAACAGGAGGTCACACATTTTAGCCAGGATAGTCTACCGCTGTCGGTGTTGTTGCTGATCGATCGCGGCGGATGCCTTGATCCTTTCGGCACCGAAGTGCGCCGAGCGGCGAATGAAGCGATGGCCCGTTTGAAGGAAACAGACGAAGTGGCCGTGATGACCTATGCCGACAACGCAGAATTGGTTCAGGAATTCACGCGTGATCGCCCACAAATCGAAAGCGCGCTTGAGCGAATTCCGAAGAAGAACCAATGGGCCGATCATTGCTTAAACAAAGCCTTTGCCAAAGCCGCGGATTACATGGTCACCTCCGGCAATCCCGTCGGCCGGCGCGTCATAATTGCCATCACTACCATCACGCGCAACTTCGACTGCGGCCATGGGCCATCAGGCAAAGCAGCCAAGCATTCCCTTTATGAATCGGGCAGCGTCGTGTGCGGGCTGATTCCCAAAACCACAGGACAGCGAATGGAAAACGCATATATGGGCTGGGGAACGCGCATGGCCGGTGTATTTGGAGCCCCAACACTGGACATCAAGGAGCTCGCTGATGAAACCGGCGGTGAAGTGCTGGAAGACAAACCTGAGCAGCTTGATACAACCTTCCGAACGCTCATCGATCATTTGCGCACACGCTACAGCCTCGCCTTTGTTTCTACAAATCGAAAGCGTGACGGCACTTTGCGGAAACTAAAGATCGATGTCACGCCAGCGGTCCAGAAGTCGCAAGGAAAATTGGTCGTGAAAGCCAGGAGAAGTTATCTTGCTCCAAAGCAATAAGGCAGACTCTGGACGATTGAACGTTCCGGCCTTTCTCAATCGGTAGCAGTTGATTAGTCTTGCTGGGAGACCCGATCTTGAATGACGTGAGTCTTGATGTTGACAATTTTCTTGACAATGAGGAGACGATGTCTGCTGATGACGATTCGTTAGATCCATTAGAACCCTTCGATCCGTTCAATCCCTTTCCTGAGCCGGTAGCGATTCCGATCACGGACGTTTTCGATTTGCACACCATTCAACCCCGCGATGTGAAGCTGGTAGTTGAAGAGTATCTGAATGAGGCGCGACGACTGGGCTTTCGCAGCGTGAGAATCATCCACGGCAAGGGTGTGGGCGTGCAACGGGAAATGGTCCGGGCGATTTTAGGTAGAACCCCGTGGGTTTTGGAATGGACTGACGCGCCACCGGAAGCTGGAGGATTGGGCGCGACGATTGTACGACTGAAACTGAAGTAGCGAGGTCTGCGGCGACCATCGGAACCGGGAGCTGTAGCGACCGGGTCCTGGATTCAACTGGCGATGGAGCTTGGGTCAGTTGATTAGTAAGGGCGCGCCCTAAAGTTACTTGAGTGCCGGCACCCGGTCGCTACCGCTCCCGGTTCTGATACGAACGCTGCCGTTCGAGTTGCTGGCGCAACGTGCCCACGGCAGACAAGTGTCCCTCATCGTGCTCGCGCATCATTTCAGCCAACCTTCTCAACGTGATCTTGCCAACTCCTTCGAGCATGCCTTCGCGTTCGAGTTGTTCCTCAGTCAAGCTTCTCAACTTTTCTACGTTTTCTCTTCGCACCGTCTGAAAGGTTTGCAGCGCGACATCCGGCTGCTCACTGTTGTAGTTACTCTCAGCGGCCATGCGCGCGCCGTCGAAATCAGCCAGCGCCGGACCACTTTCATCCAGCATCCGGTTAATCCTCGGCGTGTAACCCTGTAATTCGAGATCTCTCAAGTGGCAGAGATTCTCAAGCGCCGAGAATTCATCCTCCGAATTCTTCAAACGAAGTTCGGCGAGCGAAAGTCCAGCAGTAAGCTGGGCGAGTCTGTTTGGAGTTTCGTAGAGAGAATCGAGCAGCGCTGCGAAAGGCGCGCCATCGGGATTTCGTTCTTCATCACTCATGCAGTTATCAAGCGAGCAGGCCTTTAATAAGTTCGCTGAGAAAATCGATATCGATGGGTTTGGTCACGTAAGCATCGAAGCCGGCGGCTTTCGCTCCGGTGCGAAAGTCTGTTTCCTGGTGAGCGGTCACGGCGATGATGGGGACGCCACTGAGTCCGTCGCTGGCGCGGATTTTTTCCGAAGCGGCCAGGCCATCCATTATGGGTAGACTCAGGTCCATCAGGATAATGTCGGGGCGTTCGCGCTGCGCGATCTCGACGGCCCTGGTCCCGTTTTCTGCTTCGACAATCAGGTAACCCAATTGCTCAAGCGAGAGCCGCATGAAATACCGGGCATCATCGGAGTCCTCGACGATTAACACGGTCCAATCCCTGGAGTCCTTTTCCACTATTGCCCTTGCCCGCTCCTGATTCCGCAGAAATCCCCCGGATTCGCTCGTGCTTCTCTGATATTCACAAAGTCTTGGGGGTGATCTTGACTGTATGTCGCGAGCAAAATTATGTCAAGAAACTCGACCTGGCGGTGGATCAGTTTGATAACCTTAACCTAAGCGCGATACTCAAATCAGAACCGGGAGTGGGTCGACAAATACAGAACCGGGAGCGGTAGCGACCGTGTCAGGTGATCCACAGGGTTCTCTTGGGGAACACCCACCCGGTCGCTACCGCTCCCGGTTCTGTATTCGTCTTGGCATGGGCGTCCATTTCGAACCCAGCCTCACCCGGTCGCTACCCACTCCCGGTTCTGATTTGAAGAAGAAAAAACACCAGGACGCCGAATTGATGTGAACCAAAAGCGGTGTCTGATCGTTAAACCATAGGAACTCGAACTTCTGGAAAGGCCGGAACCACAAACATGAAGAAAATAATCTTAGTCATCCTCCTGGTAGGGATTGCTGGTATAGCGGGCGTCGTGCGTTCGCATTCAAGAGGCAGCGGCAGCGGGTGGCCACTGGTTATCAATGGCGATAAGCAATCAGCAGCCGATGTGCGCGAAGAGATTCGCAAGAGCTATGAGCTTGCACCCGGCGCGCGCGTGGACGTGTCCGGCATTAACGGTTGGGTGAAGATTGAAACTTCCGACAGCAAGACAGCCGACGTTTACATCGAACGGACCGGCTCCTGCCAGGAAGTTTTGAATCGCCGCAAGATTACCGTCGACAACACACCGGCCGGGCTGACAATCCGCGGCGAAAAAGGCGACGGCAGCTTTTTCTCGCGCATCTTCGGTTCCAGTCCTACGGAACACGTGACGCTAAAGCTGCCGCGACAGATTTCTTTGGTCGCCAGGGGCGTGAATGGTTCCGTGACGGTTGGTGAGATCGACGGCTCTGTTGAGGTGCATGGCATCAACGGAAAAGTGGACATCGCCCAGGCCTCAGGCTCGGCTGAGTTCAACGGAATCAACGGAAACATTTCGGTCGGCCTGAAACAACTGGACAAAGGCGTCGATATCCACGGTATCAACGGAAACATTGAGCTGCGGCTTGGTGACGGTGTGAATGCGGATCTCGAAGCCCAGGGAATGAACGGCAACGTGACCTCCGATTTGCCAGACGTCGTGGTGGACAAGAGCAACCACGGAAGCTACAGCGCCCAGATCGGCAAGGGCGGAAACTCAATTTCCGCGAGCGGGATAAATGGCAACATTCGCCTGACTCGAATGATGACCGTCGATTCCACTCACCTCAGCAGTTGAATCGAAAAGCGTGAGCTAGTTCGTTACAAACTAAGCGGGGCAAGGCGGGGTCCCCGGCGGGGCAGCCCCGCTGGGGTGCTAATCCCGCCTTCCTGACCTGGAGACTTTCTAACTCGCTCGGTTAATCGCCCCTTGAAAGCCTTGCACCGAGATTTTGGAATTCTATTCTGGTCGGCTCGTGGTTGGGAAGGCGGGCTTGCCCCCGCTGGTTCGCTAATACTCACCGCTGAACCATCAAGTGCCTCAACCTCTACTTCGGTATCTCCGAAAACTTAATATTCATGATTCGTTTAGAGGCGGGCGTTGCCCGCCGCGAGGGGCGACGCCCCTCGTCTAAACAGTTCTTGGTTCTGATTGTTAGAAATCAACCGGCTTTCGCGTTGTCAGTGTCGGCAGATTCCAGGCGCGCAGTTTCTCGTTCCATTGTGGCACCGTGTCGTTGATGAACCGGTTTACTTCCGCCATGCGATCTCGAAACTCTGGTTGGATCTCCTGGTAGTATTGGCGTTGGGCGGGAGTGGGCGCCGCATTCGTGCCGTCCACCCCGAAGAAGAGGTCCCCAATCTCATTAACAACCTGCGATTTGCCGGGAAGCCCCAGGCCTTCCGCGCGCCGGGCCAACCGATCCTCGAGCGTGTCGACCTGTTTTATGTAGTCCTCCAACGCTTTCATCATTTCTTTGTCAGGCTCTTTGTTGAGATTCTTAGCCGTCGTCTGCGTGTGCTTGAGTTGATCCTCGAGGCTGTCGAGAAAACGCAGCGCGCTGTTAGCAGCAGACTGCATGTCGCGAAGCTTCGTCTGTAAATCGAGTTGCGCCTGCAAATCGGCAAGCGACACATTGATGGTTGGATCGAGACGCACTTCGACCGGCTGTTCGAAGGTCTTGTCGCCAATTATCAGCTTGACTGTATAACTCCCGGGCAAGACCTGCGGCCCGCGTGGCGGCCCGCCGAAAGCCGTCTCCTCTTCGGTGGGCAGACGCCGCATCTCCGCGCCGCCGTAGCGCAGATTCCAATTCACGCGGTTCAGCCCTTTCTCTTTCACGGGCTTGTCGAGTTCCTGCACCAGCTTTCCGCTTTCATCCAGAATCTGAACATGGAAGTTCGTCTTGTCGTCGGGTTTCGTTTTCAAGTAGTAGGTTATTAACGCGCCATACGGCGGGTTTGGACCGGTGAATGTCTTTTCTCCAATTCCATAGCGAGTGAAACGCGAAGCAAACCGGAGTCCTGCCCGAACCGGAAAAAGATGCGCGTTGCTATTCAGAATCGCCGGCGACATCTGCTGAATTGGCGAGGCATCGTCAAGAATCCAAATGCTGCGTCCGTGCGTTGCCAGAATGAGATCGTTCTCGCGCGGATGAACCAGAATGTCGTGCACCGAAACATTTGGCAGATTCTTTAAGTTAAGCGCGATCCATTCCCTGCCGCCGTTGTAAGAAGCGAACAGACCAAGCTCGGTGCCGGCGTAGAGCAGGTTGAAATTCTTCGGATCCTCGCGAACAACTTGCACGTAAGCTCGTGGCGGCAGATTGCCGGCAACGCTTTGCCAACTTTTTCCGCCGTCGCTGGTCTTGAAAATATAAGGTCGAAAATCGTCGAACATGTGCCGGTCGAAGGCGACGTAGGCGGTTTGCGCACTCGTGCGCGAGGGCTCGACGTGCGAGACGGGCGAA
>JBGQJH010000144.1:0-6547 GCA_041498935.1 Pyrinomonadaceae bacterium
AATTTCGTTCCATACTTTCCGGCGAGCCGAAGCGGCCGCAAGGGATAGTAAAGAAAGAAAAGCCAACCGGGCAGAGGCAGGAGCATCCAGTCATAAACCCTGGGAGCGGCTGCCAGACGGAGACAAGATTTAAGCTTGTCTCGCTTTCGCTCCCTCATCCGGAGTTGAAGAAAAACTCCATCAAGTATTCCCGACGCAGCAGGCTCCGGTGTGAAGAGCCGTTGTTGCACCCGCTCGGCAAGTGCCCTCACTTCCGGGTCGGCCTGCACTGTTTGCAAGACGTCAGGCGGAATCGGCGCTTCCAGCAACTCGCTCGCGAGAATTAGCCCAAGTGAGAGAATCCGCCGGCTGCCTTGCCTGACTGCATTGTCTAGTAACACTTGCCAGTCGATGTCCCTTTGCCGATCGATCAAGCCGGCAACATCGCAAATCCAGCCCAGCCTTTCCCAGATATGGGTGAAGCCATGAAGGCAGAGCACCGATAGCAGGTCTTCGGTTGAGAGCGTCTGCAATTGTTTGCGGCCGATCGTTATTGTTTCAAGCCGTTTCCATAGGCCATGGACGTCAAGCGCAAACGAGAAGTAGGGCGCGGCAAAATTCCAGTGCACGTCAAACAATACATTCTTGTCATTACTAAAGTTGTAGGCACAGTCAAAACGCAGCAACGCTGCTTCCTCTGCGCTAGTCAGTTCCGGCGTTGGCTTGAAACCCTCGTCAACAAGCAGCTCCCTAACTTTCAAAACATCTTGCTTGTGGACCAGGACATCCAGATCGCCGAATTGTCTTAGCGTAACATCGCCATAAGCACACAAAGCGAGTGTCGGCCCTTTGAAGGGCACAGCACGGATGCCCTGCGCTTCGAGCAGATCCAATAGCTTGAGTAACTCTCCGGTGAGGAAAAGACTCCGTCTGGTGTTTTCCTGATTGTGATCTTGAAGTTGGGAAAGGGCTTGATCAGGAACCGTCTCGGGGCAGGTGGAATTGAGGTGGTAATACAAGGGTGGGATCACGCTATGCCGGTCTGCCATTGCCAGCAGGTAATCCCAATCCAGGTCACCTCGGACCAACTGGCGCACGCGCTCTGTCCTCGCGACATCGAGAGTTGGGCGAGCTAAACAGATGAGCAACTCGTTCTCTGGGCGTTCAATTGGGATCATGCGCTGAGTATAGCGGCCTTTCCGTCAGCAGTTGATACTGGTCCCTGTGGGCGTTACACCAAACGCCGTCGGGCTTTGAATTCCAGACTCGCGGCAGTCCTGGACCATGACCCGCGGTCCCAGTATTTTGCTTGAGTCTGGCTGCACCTGCACCTTCCCTCGGCTTGGATCTCGCGTCGTTGTAGTCTTGAACGATTTGAAGTGACCAGGCTCGAAAAGATCTGGAGACCGATCGCAGTATTCCTATAAACTCCAACAGACTGGTTTCATTCTCGTGAGTTGAATCAAGGCGGGTGACGATGGTAGGGTAACTTCGATGACCGAGTTGGCTAATCTGTTCGCGCAAAAAAAATACGTCGTCCTGCGCTCGTGCGTCAAGGATCCGGAACTGTCTCTTCTTTACAGGTACGCGTGCAAGCGGGCGCAGATCGGCACCATGTTTCTTGACGGTACCTCGTCGGGGGCCTGGTCCGCGCCTGGGGACTGCTTTATGGACGGACTGCTGATGGACCTGCTTCCGTTCGCGGAGGAGGTGAGCGGCGCAAAACTTTTTCCAACCTATTCTTATTTCCGCGTCTACAGTCGCGGGGATGTGTTGGATAAGCACACCGATCGCCCGTCTTGCGAGATCAGTCTGTCGTTGTGCCTGGGCTACCAGGCGGAACGACCCTGGCCACTCCTGGTCGAGGGGCCCGCTGGAGTTTCGTCAGTCGAACTGGCTCCCGGTGACGGATTGCTTTATCGCGGGATTGAGTGTCCACATTGGCGCGAAGCTATGGACGGGGAACACACGGCGCAAGTATTCCTGCATTATGTCGATCAGAACGGTCCTTACGCGGAATGGAAATACGATAAGCGGCCGGCTCTTTCATTCAAAAGACCATATTTTGGGAAGTGACCGCGTGGGTTAAGTGGGGACGAGGCAATAGCCGAAGCCCGCGCGCGTAAGCAAGGCTCGCAAGCAGACGGCCTTCTCAAAGTTGCAAAACATTATCAACTCTTACTGAGCTGCAAAAATAGATTTGAACAACGTAAGCGCCTTGATGTGGCTTGCCAGGTCTTCGATTGGGGGTTCGAGTTTTGCAGCCAGAAAAGGTTCCGCTGCCGCCCGAGCTTTCATTTCCCCGTCCGTCAGACCTTCCAACAATCCCTTAAAAACAAACAGATGCCGATCATCGAATTCGCCGATGCCGAGAACGTTAGGCTCGCGTGAGCCGAAAATCTTTGTCGCCGCCAGCTCCTTTACCCAGCCAACCACAAGGTCGATCGGATCCTGGTCCGGAAACTTTTGCTTTACAAGCCTGAGCACCGTAGCTCGCTCCGGTACGTTTAAGAGCAGCGCCAGGAAAAAGCGGTGGTCTTCGTGTTTTATCGTCGCGCGGCGCTGGGTGATTTCGTCCTGCCTCCATTCCTCCTCGTAAACTGGCAGCAGCAAATCCGCAAGCTCGCCGTGTTTGCAACGGGCGCGATCCAGCAGCGCCTGAAACCTGTCGGAACTGCGCGACAGCCCCAGCGCTTCCTCAAGTTCACGATGACAAAGAAACTGAAATGCCCTCTTCAGCACCAGGTAAGTAGTCTGAAAATCCGACGCGTCAACCAGATCTCCGATGAATCTGTCAGCCTCCGGATGCTTCATCTTAAGAAGTAGCTCGACAGTTTGCAGTTTCCTTTTGAGGGACCCGTCGGTGAAGAATGGATTGTAGGCCAGAAAGGGTTTCGCGTAGGAAAACTGCACCGACGCGCGTGGTGTTTTGTAGTTCCTGATTGTGATCGTCGCGGAAGGTCGATCAAGATGAAAGAGCGAATGAATGAACTGAGGCCCGGGGTTTATTTCTCTTATGTCACCCCGCGCGAGCAGAGAGACGTCATTGAACAAAATCTTGCCCGTCAGGAAGTGCGCGTTCAGCTCCCGATCCTGCTCGAAGCTATAGTGCGTGTGAACACTGCTACCCAGTAACACTTGAAACGCGCCGGAAAACGCGTGTTGGTGGATGCTGGTGGTGCCGTCGAGCCAAAAATAAACGTCTATATAGAATCTCGGTCCAACGTAGACAGTCAGCGGCGGATCACCAAAGTTCGCCTCAATATCCATTTGCTCCGGCAGGTCGGGCGTTGTGTGGACCCAACGAATGAGCTCCCAGGGATCAACACGCTCGCTGAGATTCATCTCGGTGAGCGCTTGGGCCGCAAACCCCGGGAACAGATCTTCGTTGTAATTCTGGTCGCGCCAACGGCTCTCTACGAGCCTGCCAAGTTCAGTAAACGGCTGCATGCAACAGGTTCCGATCTTCAACTCAAGCTTAATACATTAGCGCGCACGTCTCTGCCAGTCATGTTTGAGCGATGGCCAGACTGTCGTCGGCAGCATTACTTTGCTTCGCCCATAACTCGGCGTAGCGGCCGTCGCGTTCCAGCAGTTGATAATGTCCGCCCGATTCCACGATGCCTCCCTCTTCCAGAACATGTATGACATCTGCGTGCATCGCCGTGGTAAGACGGTGAGTGATTATGATGGCCGTGCGCCCGCCAGCCAGGCGGCGGAACCGCTCGAGCCAGTCGGCTTCGGCCCAGGGATCGAGCGCACTGGTTGGTTCATCAAGGATGATGATCGGCGCCCGCCGCAGGAAGGCTCTGGCCAACGCGACGCGCTGCCATTCGCCGGTGCTCAACTCCACGCCGCCCACAAACCACTTCCCCAGGAGGCTGTCGCATCCTTCCGGCAAACGCGCAACGATCTCTTCCGCGCCGGCCGCGCGCACGGCGGCTTCGATCTCGCTGCGCTCCGGTAGCATCGAGAGATCGCCAAACTCCACATTCTCTTTCACAGTCGAATTGAAGTGCACCGGCTGCTGAAAAAGTACTGTCATTAGCCGGTGCAGATTCTGCGCCGGAATGTCGCGGACGTTTATGCCGTCCAACTCTACGTCTCCGGCCTCAGGGTCATAGAAGCGGCAAAGTAACTTTATCAGCGTGCTCTTGCCGGCGCCGTTCGGCCCGACAATGGCGGCAATCTCACCAGCGCGAACTGTCAGACTGAAATCATCCAGCGCCTTGCGCTCGCTTTCGGGATAGCGAAACGTCACGTCACGAAAGCAAATCTCGCCCGCCAGGTCATCGACGACCCGCGCTCGTTCCGCGGTTGGCTCGGCGACCAATGGTTCGAGAGCAAGAAACTCGAACAGGTTTCTTATGAAGAGGCTGTTAGTGTAAAGCTGGCCGACGTGCTCCAAAAGCGATCGCAGCAGACGCTGCCCCTGATTGAAAGCGCCGTAGATGAGCACCAGCTCACCAAGTGTGACGAACCCATGCGCAGCGCGCCAAACCATCCAGGCTAGCGCTACTCCGGTGATCAAGAGCGCGACGGTAGTCGCTGCAAGTTCGGCGCGGCTCCCCCGCTTTGCCAGCGCGATGCGCTCCGCGCGGAGTCGCGTTCGCAGTTCCTTGTAGGCAAAACGAAAATGATCGCCGAGCGCGAACAGACGCAACTCCGCCGCAGCTTCTGGCGTGGTCATCAGCCAATCGTAGTACCGAGCGCGACGCTCGTCCGCCGTAGTGCGCTGACGCCATTGATAGTTCACGACGTTGTAATGCACTACCACCCAGAAAGCCGGCAAGGTGCTGACCAGCAGCGCGACGGCGAGCCACGGCCCCAGCACTGCCAGCACGGCGCCCATCACGATCAGGGTCACGCTGTTCTGTACCAGGTTGCCGACATTTTCCAGGAGCGCTACCGGCCGGTAACCCGCCTCGGCTCGCGCGCGATGGAGATGGTCGTAGTAATCAGGAAACTCGTAGAAGGCAATATCCGCGGAGACGGATTTGGCGTGAATCAGATCGTTGATGTGATCCTGCAACAGCTCGGCCTGCACCGTGCGAATCCAGCCGATCACTGTGCGCACACTTTCGGCAAGCAGAGTCAAAGCAGCCAGGAACACAACCAGGATGAGGACTGCGCGCACATTCTGCCAGGACGCGCCGGTTTTTGTGGTCACGACCAGAGCATCCACCAGCAGCTTGGTGAGATAGACGATGCCCACCGGCACGACTCCTTCAATCACCAACAGCAACAGCCAGGCGATGGTCCATGGTCGCGACGCTTCCCACGCCAGCCGGAGCCCGCGAGCCAGCCAGGGCAATTGGCCGAGCGCTTTGCCGAGCTTTTGCTTTAGGATGGAAGGGGTTTCAAACATTGCTGCTGCTCGCGTTGTTTAGAGGCGGGCGTTGCCGGCCCGTGCAACTTTGAGACGGCCGGCAACGCCGGCCTTGTAAACGATCGATTTCGACATCAGTCGATCGCAGCTCGCGTTGAGTAGTCGTCGCATCGCTACGGGCGCATGTTAGGTTTAAGCGCGCTCTCTGTCATCACCTGCTCGAGCGCATCGAGAATCGCGGGTAAGTTTGTCAGACCCGGTTGGAAGCAGATGTCGAACACTGGGGTTCCCGCGGCGAGGTCCAAATAGTTATGAATCATGCGGCGTTTGCGTTCACTGTCCTCGACCCCGAAGGACCACGCGTGCGCCAGTACTGCCGCGAAGGCTTCAGCTAGTGAAAGCCGCCGCACAGCGATCGGCGCGGCGCCCGCATCTTCTCTACGGAGCACGCAAACCGCTAGCAACGGAGCAGTTTCTTTACCGGGTGGGGAATCATCATCGCCAGTGGCGATCGACGGCTGTGTCGTGTCGAGGTCAAACAATGCGGCTGCGGACGGTCGCAGCCGCAGGCTGAAAGGGAGGGAGATAGCTCGCCCAACGTGATCTTTAATATCAAACGCGACCAGATCGTCGGCCCATAATGGATAGCCTCGGCTACTCAGCCCAAAAGCAATGGTGGATTTTCCTGTCTCCGAATCTGCGCATAAGGCTATGACACCTGCCGGCGCGCGCACGGCGCTGGCGTGCATTACCTCCCGGCCACACACCTGCAATGCCATCGGCAAGACTCTTCGCCGGTAAGCATCGAGGACTAATTCCTCTCTCGCCGTGCTGGCGACGGTAGCGGCAATTTCGTCGCCTCGGCTCGAGAAGCGAAAGCTCGCGAGCCCCGGAACGTGCATCCAGTACTCGCCATCTGCGCCCTCCGCATACGCCAGGACCGCTCCGTCGCTGTCACGCCAAACCTCAAACCGGGGATTTGATGGTTGAGTCAACGGGGGCGCAACTGCCCCCGTCCGCACGATCCTCAGCTTCAGCATGGCACCTCGTCACCAGCGATTTGCACAGAGCAATGCGGTGCTTAGAAATTGCCCGTTCATCCCTGCCCGGTTGGCTTCTTGGGGTCGCCGGGATCAGCAGGGGACGTGCTTAGCTTTCCGCCGCCCGGGAACTGCACCAGATCCTTCGCTTCTCCGGTGTAGGTAGGCTTCATCGGTTGCCATGGTTTACGCGACTGGT
>JBGQJH010000145.1:0-6545 GCA_041498935.1 Pyrinomonadaceae bacterium
GATCAATTCGCGATGGGGGCAGGCGAGGGTTGCCAGCGAGCCATTATCAGCGTCGATCTCAACAAACTCTATTCCTTCCGGGCATTCAAAGTTTCTTCCTCCCAAAGCGGGTTTTGCCTCTGTCGCCGCCTTCACAAAATCTATCCAAGCCGGTAGGGCCGCTTCCGCTCCGGTCAGCCCGAGTTGCTGGTTGTCATCAAATCCAATCCAGACTACACAGACCAGGTTAGGCGTATAACCCACAAACCAACCGTCGCGCGAGGTGCCGGTCTTGCCGGCGATAACTGTTCCCCTCACTGCGTCACGCGCTGCGCGCGCGGTACCGTGGTCGACAACGGCGGCCAGCATGTTTGTGATCATGTAGGCCGTCGTCGGACTGATGACCTGTGAAGCAGCACGGTCGTTGTTGCCAAGGTGCGTAGCAGGCGGTTCGCCTACACTTGAAATAATTTTCGGCGCCACACGACGCCCGCCATTTACGAAGGCGGCGTAGGCGGCAGCAAGCTCGAGCGGCGTCACTTCTTTGGTTCCCAGGGCGAGCGATGGATAACGTTCCGGTCTTGGCAAGCCAAACCGCTCGGCGAGATTCGCAATGCGCGCCAGGCCAGTTTGCAGGGCAACATCGACCGTCACGACGTTGAGCGATTTCACCAGCCCGGTGCGCATGGTCACGTCGCGCATGGAATAGCCGCCGCCATAGTTTGCCGGACGATAAACCTTGTCGTGGTCGTAGACGAACTCGCGCGGCGCGTCTGCAAATGTCTGCACTGGCGACATGCCATCCTCGAGGGCAGCGGCATAGACAAAAGGCTTGAAAGTTGAACCGGGCTGGCGGCGCGCGTCGGTCGCGCGGTTGAGTTGCGACTCGGCGTAGTCGCGGCCACCGACCATCGCCAGCACGTTGCCAGTCTTCGGATCCAACGCGACCAGCGCTGCCTGTGGCTTCGCGTTGCGGTTTTTGTAGACGGTGTCGAGGCGATCCAGTTGTCGTGTTAGCGCAGCTTCGGCCAATTGCTGAAGGTCGAGATCGATAGTTGTGTAGATTCTTTGGCCGGCAGGCGAGGCGTCAAATGCTGAATCCGAATTCCGGTTCACATAGTCAACGAAATACGGCGCCAGTGAATTGTCGGAGTGAGAAGAAGGAGTTACGTCCACGGGTTCTTTCGATATTGCAGCGGCTTGTTCAGTACTAATCCAACCGTCACGCGCCATGGCCTCCAGCACCGTGTTTCGGCGCGCTTGCGCGGCTTCGGCATGTTGCGTCGGCGAGTAACGACCTGGCCCCTGAATCATTCCGGCGAGCGTCGCGGCTTCGGCGAGGGAAATATCCTTCAGTTCCTTGCCAAAATAAATTCGCGCCGCCTCTTCCACACCACGCACAGCCACCGCACCGCGTTGCCCCAGGTAAACTTCATTGCAATACAGCGCGAAAATATCTTCCTTTGAGAGCCGCCGCTCGAGAGCCACGGATAGCATCGCTTCCGCATACTTGCGTTGGAAGGTGCGCTCCGGAGAAAGATAAGTGTTCTTCACGAGCTGCTGAGTAATAGTCGAGCCGCCCTGCCCAACACGTTCGTCACCCGCGTTACGCAGTAGCGCGCGCGTGATTCCAAACAGATCCAGGCCGGAGTGTTGGAAGAAGCGGTGGTCTTCGATCGAGAGTATGGCGTGGACGAGTACCGGCGGGATTTCGGAGTAGCGAACAGTCTCACGCTTTCCGGCTTTGGAGGAAAGATCGTTGGAGAGAACTTCGGGCTCGAGCGTGAACGAGTCGAGCGCGATGCCGTCTGCCGTCAATTCTGAGATCTTGTTGTTGGCGTCAGAATTGATGTGAACAACTGAAGGCGCGCTCTGGTTGGCACGGCTCGGCCGAATTTCAATTCCCAACTCTGTTTCGCGAAAGCTGCCACTCCAAACGTTGCTGCGTTCCGATTCCACGTAGCCAGTACGCCGCAAGACCTTGATCAAATCAGCGCGGGATAGTTTCTGACCCGCCTGGATAATACGCGGTGCAGCATAAAGACCGGGGCGACTGGTCAGGTAACCACTTGCCAGCCGAGCATCAATCACGCGCGAGTAGTATTTGTAGGAATGCAGAAAAGCGTCACCGCCGGTGATCAGTGCTATTGCGAATAAGCCGCAGACCGAACGGAAGATAAGGCGTCGACTACTTAACGGCTGGTCATGAAGGAAGGAGTGCAGGCTGCGCGCGATCCCGCGCAGCGAAAGAGTTTGACGCCGATCGGTGATAGATGTGATTTCTATGGCCATGAAAAGCCAGACGACAGGCAGACAAATTACAGATCCCGAGCAAGGCAATTCGGGGAATATTCCGCCGTTGCCCTCCAGTGCTCCACAGTTTTCCGAATGCTTTATATATATTGCCAATGGATGGTGAATTCTTGAGTCGAGGGGTCGTAGCCCGGCAAATTATTACGAATTTATGGATCAGTAGAATTGCGGTCGTTCGTCTTTGCGCTAACCGGGCGGTTCTTTATAATGCAATGCACCGTTTGCAATGCAGACTGTTAGTTTGCAGGTGTCCGATAAACTTCAGTTGGTCGCCAGTACTTGCGCGTCGCAAACTAACAGTTTGCGTGACCTATGTTCAGCGAATTTAACTTTGGAGGTCCCTTATGCCTAAACCAAATCACGTCGAAACGAAACCCGGCGATGTGCTCCTGCTGGCCGGCACGATGAAAGGCGCATTTGTGCTTCGTTCAGACAAGCAGCGCCAGGATTGGGAAGTCGGTGGACCTTATTTTCCGGGTCGAGCGATTTACGCCCTCGCTTACGATGATCGTAACGGGCGCAAGCGCCTTTGGGCTGCGGTCAACAGCTCGTTCTGGGGTTCGTATTTGAGTTCGTCTGATGACTTCGGAAAAACCTGGACCGAGCCGGAGACCTACGGCATCAAGTTTCCCCAGAAGGGAGCCGCCGCAGCGGCGCCCATGCAGGACGCCAATCCCGCGGGCAATCCCTCTGCGGACGCTGATCCCGCCTTGAAACAGATCTGGCAAATTGCGTTGGGCCATCCTGATGAGCCCGACACGCTTTACGCCGGAGTCGAGCCGGCGGCGCTGTTTAAATCAACGGACGCGGGTGCTACGTGGTCGCTCGTTAAAGGTCTCTACGATCATCCGCATCGCTCGCAATGGATGCCCGGCGGCGGCGGGCTTTGCTTGCATACGATCCTGCCGGACCCCTCAAATAGCAAACGCTTGTTTGTGGCAATCTCAACCGGCGGCGTTTATCGCACTGACGACGGCGGAGAAAATTGGCAGCCCCGTAACACGGGCGTACGCGCGCAGTTTCTGCCAGAAGGTCAGCAGTATCCGGAATGGGGACAATGCGTTCATAAGATCGCCAGTCATCCTTCCAATCCGCAGCGCATGTTTCTACAAAATCACTGGGGCTTGTACAAGAGCGACAACGGTGGCGATTCCTGGACCGACATCGCTAACGGCGTGCCCTCGGATTTTGGTTTCGCAATGGAAGTGGATCCGAATGATCCGAACAGCGCCTACATCATTCCGCTGGAGTCAGATGAGTTTCGTTGCACGCCGGAAGGAAAGTTGCGCGTCTATCGCACCAGGAATGCCGGCGACTCATGGGACGCACTGGAAAACGGATTGCCACAGGAGAATGCGCTGGAGACCGTATTGCGTGATGGCCTGTCGGCAGATAGCTTACAGCCCACCGGGCTCTACTTTGGCACACGCAATGGAAAATTGTTCGGCTCGAAAGACGGCGGCAATTCGTGGACTGGAATTCTCGAGAGTTTGCCGCCGATAGTTTGCGTGAAGACCGCAGTCGTAAACTGACGAAGATTCCACGAGGTTTGAACTCTGATTCTTTGCGTTGCGTTTGCGAATCCTTTGCACTCTTTGCGGTTGCTGGTTCTGACGCTTAAAAGTCAAACCGCAAAGGACGCGAAGGACTCGCAAAGGGCCGCAAAGGGAAACCCGGTTTCTTTACAGATCGCAATGAGTTTAGCTTCTCTGGAAAGCTTCCCAATAAATCTCAGTTCAATAATAGGAAAACTCATGAAAAGATTTGTCACCGCCGCTCTATTGGCCGTCTTGTTTGTCGCCATCCCTGCATTCTCAACAGCCCAGGAAAAGAACGAACCGCAACACAAACTGATCGAATTTCACATGGCATTACTGAAACGTGGTCCGAAATACATCGCCGCAGGAATGCCGAAAGCCTTACAGTCGGAACACGTGGCGCATGTTTTGTCGCTGCTCGAATCCGGCAAGGCTGTCATTGCCGGGCCGCTGGGCGACGAAGGTGACATTGCGGGCATTTATGTGCTGCGCGCGAAGTCGAAGGAAGAAGCCAGAGAATGGGCGGACAACGATCCGGCGGTCAAGGCGGGATTTTTTGTCGCGGACATGCATCCCTGGTGGTCTGAAGACGTGATGAAGAAACCGTCTTCGCCAATCAAACTAACAACCGCTTACCTCGCTTTTCTAACGCGCGGCGCCAAGTGGACGCCCGAAAAAACTCCAGCGACCGAGGAACTGCAGAAAGCGCACCTGGCAAACATCAATCGTCTGGCTGAACTGAAGAAACTTGTCGTTGCCGGGCCCTTTGGTGACGACGGTCAGCTTCGCGGCATCTTTGTTTTCAAGGTGGCTTCGATTGATGAAGCACGCGCGCTGGCCGAAACAGACCCGGCCGTGCAGGCGGGACGGCTGGCAATCGAGATCCACCCCTGGCTGGTCCCCGAAGGCGTTCTTCCGTAGACTTGCTTGTTGGACTGCCGGCCTTCCAGGGCCGGGAGTTTACCACCTGGTGTCCGATTCATGATCACTTTCAACGTCGCAGGTTTCTTAACCGGCTTCACGAACGGGCAGAGCCAGATCGTGGTGGACTCTCCGGCCGCGACGGTTGGGGAAGCGCTGGACAGTTTGTGGCGACAACATCCTGGCTTGCGCGATCGAGTAGTGAATGAACAGGGCAACCTGAGACCGCATGTAAATATTTTTCTGAACGACGAGAATGTGCGGCGCAAACAACTGCTCAGTACAACGCTTCCGGACAATTGCGAGATCACGATCCTGCCCGCGGTAAGCGGCGGAACCTAAGCAAGAACCGTCAATGGCGTTTGCAACTACTTTCTGACTATTTACGATTTATCATTCACAATTTACTAATTATGAAAGCAACCTGGAGCCATGCAGAAATCGCGCGGAGCGACGATACGGTGGTCGTTGAAGGCAATCACTACTTCCCACCCGATTCCGTTAATAAAGACTATCTTCAGCCAAGCAGCACCCATACCATTTGCCCCTGGAAAGGGGAGGCCAGCTACTACAATGTGGTTGTTAATGGCGAGACCAATAAGGACGCGGCCTGGTATTACCTGGAGCCGAAGGACGCGGCGGCCGAGATCAAGAATCGCATTGCGTTCTGGCGCGGCGTGAAAGTTGAAGCATAGGGGAACGGGTAAAAAGGGAAACAGGGGAAAAGGGGAACAGGGCAAAAGAAAACTCGAACCCTTCTCTTTACCCCTTTCCCCTCTTCCCCATTTACCCCGTATTTAAACGCGCCGGGGAACTTCGCTCACAACGCTGCCGTATAAGCAAGCACTATGTATTGTCCCAGCTGCGGTTCAGAGGAACGACAACCGAGCCAGTATTGCCGCGCTTGTGGAACTGACTTGCGTGGCGTGCGTCGGGGCCTGGAGCGACCCGACGTCATCACGGCGTCCGCGGTTTCGGCGCGCGAACAGATCAGCCAGGTCATGGCGGAGAAGATCCGGGAGATGGAGTCGGCGCATGATCTGAAGAGAGTGGCGGAGGACGTCCTGCCACAGATTGAAAAGTTTCTTGAGTCGCCGGAAGAGAAACGATTGCGGCGCATACGCGCGGGAGTGGTCACCGCAGCCATTGGTCTGGGGGCGACGCTGCTGATCTTCTTGATGAGTATTGAAGCGCACGATCTTATTCCGTTTATCTCCCTGGGCCTGATCACGTTCTTGATTGGCTTCGGTTTCGTGCTCAACGGTCTCGTCTTCACCATTCCGCGCAAAAAGATCGACGATCGTTCAGATGAAGCACAAGCGCAAAAGGAACTCGAAGCGGCAATGCAAAGCGCTTCTGCGGTTAACCAGCTTTCGCCCTTCGCGCAGTCGACCAACGATCCAGGCGCGTCAACCGATCGGATTATCAGTCAGCCGTCAGTCACCGAGCACACCACACACCAGCTCAAACAAAACAAATCTTAGATACTCGATTTGCGGCGAGGGTCTGTGAGGCTCCAGGCCTCAGGCGTGAAATCCCGAATGTCCTTGAACGGAGTCCCGCGATCATTGAAATCCGGACGATAGTAGTAAGCGGCGCCGTCAAACTCCTGCATCCAGCCTGCTTCCATTCCCAATTCATCAAGCGCGGTGGCGGCGCGCAGCCATTCTGTTTCCGTTATGCGTCGCGAGAGCAGAATGTGGCGTGGATTCGTTGCGGCCTGATTGGTCGGGTAGTATTGGGCCATCAGCGAAACAGCTACTCGTGGACTCAACTCGTCTCTAATCCATTCAA
>JBGQJH010000146.1:0-6503 GCA_041498935.1 Pyrinomonadaceae bacterium
TAGTGCGAGAGCTAAACAATGCTTCATTTCAAAGAGTCTCCCATGGTCTGAGTTCTTTCGGAAGTGAAAAGGTGGTTATGTCCGCTCTTTTCGATGCCTATCAGAGGGTTTTAGCATGGATTTGGCGGACGCGAAAATGCGAAAAGAGGCACTATCCTTAGTCATCGCCAACTGAGAGAAGCTTGGACGCGACGAAAGACGGGCGTATTATTTCGAGGTATGCTAAACGCTGGTACCCTTACATTCGGGGAGTTTGCCATGCGCGAACAATTGCCGCTCGCTTCAATACATGACGCCGTGCTGGAATTTTTGCGTGGGCGCGAAGATGCTGTTCTATTTGGAGCACAGGCTGTTAACGCCTATGTGGCAGAGCCGCGCATGAGTCAGGACATTGATCTGGTTTCTACTCGCGCTGTCGAACTTGCTGAGGAGTTGCGCGAGCATCTGAGCGAACGCTTCCACATCGCCATTCGCGTGCGAGCAATTGGCGACGGCAAGGGATATCGCCTCTTTCAAATTCAGAAGCCCCGGAACCGCCATCTCGTTGATTTGCGAATGGTAGAATCACTTCCGCATGCTGAGCGAATTGCAGATGTCCTGGTGACGTCCCCTCCCGACCTCATCGCCCAAAAGGTCATCTCGTATCACGCCAGACGTGGGCAGCCAAAGGCAGGAACGGATTGGCGCGATCTGGCGATGTTGCTTTTGACCTTTCCAGAATTGAAAAGGGAGCAGGGTGCAGTCAGCCATGCCTTGAAATTAATGGGCGCCAACGAAGAAGTGATGAAGACTTGGGGTGAATTATTAGCGCAAGAGATCGTCGAGCCTGAGGATGAAGGTGAGTTCGAGTAAAAACCTAGAGTCTCGCCTTGCATCTAACCGCTTCTTGCCGTAACTACTCGACGCTTGAAGTTAATGTGTGTGCGATGTACGCTCGCTCTAGGGGCAAATGGGTTCGCTATCAAGCCCCGAAATGTTTTCTTACCTCATCCGCCATCCGATCTTCATCAAATATCCGATACGCATCTTGGAAGGATTGACCGTTAATGCTGATATTCATCTCTTTCATGTCTTAGAATTAGCCCCGAACACTTGGCGCGTCAAGAGCCACACCTAATCATTCACCTTCAGCACCGCCAGAAACGCCTCCTGCGGAATCTCGACGCGGCCAACTTTCTTCATGCGTTTCTTGCCTTCCTTCTGCTTCTCCAGCAGTTTGCGTTTGCGTGTGATGTCGCCGCCGTAGCATTTGGCGATCACATTCTTACCGAGCGCTTTCACTGTTTCGCGCGCAATCACCTTGGCGCCGATAGCCGCCTGGATCGGCACTTCAAAAAGCTGGCGTGGAATCAACTCCTTCATCTTTGCTGCCAGCGCCCGGCCCTTCGCCTGCGCCGTGTCGCGGTGCAGCACCAGCGACAGCGCGTCGACAGGTTCACCGGCAACCAGCACGTCGAGCTTGACGAGATCGCTCTCCCAGTAGCCGGCAAGGTGGTAGTCGAGCGAAGCGTAACCACGCGAAGTTGATTTCAAACGATCATAAAAGTCGAGCACGATCTCGTTGAGCGGCAACTCATAAGTCAGCATGACGCGATTGGCAGTTATATATTCAAAGCCTTTCTGCACGCCGCGTTTTTCTTCGAGCAACGCCAGGATCCCGCCCAAATGTTCTTCCGGTGTCAGGATGGTCGCGCGAATCGCCGGCTCTTCAATCTTCGCAATGCGGCCGACCTCGGGCATCTTTGCCGGCGAATCGATTTCCGTAACCTTGCCGTCGGTCGTAGTCACGATGTAACGCACGCCCGGCGCCGTCGTGATCAGATCAAGATTGAATTCTCGTTCCAAACGCTCCTGCACGATCTCCATGTGCAGGAGACCAAGAAAGCCGCAACGAAACCCAAAACCCAAAGCAGTCGACGACTCCGGCTCGTAAAAGAACGACGCGTCATTCAAACGAAGTTTATCCATCGCGTCACGCAGCTCTTCATACTGATTGGTGTCGACCGGGTATAGCCCGGCAAAAACCATCGGCTTGATTTCCTGGAAACCGGGGAAGGGTTCCTTAGTAGGCCGCGCCGCTTCGGTTACGGTGTCGCCAATTTGCACGTCCGCGACCGCCTTGATGGAAGCAGTCAGGAAGCCAACTTCGCCGACGCTCAATTCATCGATCGGCGTCGGTCGCGGCCGATTCACGCCCAGCGTTTCCACCTGGTGATCGCGGCCGGCATTGAAAAAGCGAATCTTCATTCCCGGCCGAATCGTGCCATCGATCACGCGAAAGAGAACTATCACCCCGCGATAGGAGTCGTACCATGAGTCGAAGATGAGCGCCTTCAAGGGCGCGTTTGGATCACCTTTTGGCGGCGGCACCTCGCGCACGATCGCTTCCAGAACTTCCGCCACGCCTGCGCCGGTCTTGGCGCTGGTAAGAATGGCGTTGTGCGTTTCCAGCCCGATGAAGTGTTCGATCTGTTCGATTGCTTTTTCCGGCTCGGCGCCGGGCAGATCGATCTTATTGATCACCGGAATGAGTTCGAGATTGTTTTCAAGGGCGAGATAAGTATTCGCCAGTGTTTGCGCTTCGACGCCTTGTGAAGCATCGACAATAAGCAGGGCGCCTTCGCAGGCGGAAAGCGAACGCGAAACCTCGTAGGAAAAATCGACGTGTCCGGGCGTGTCGATCAGATTCAAAATGTACGCCTGCCCGTCTTTCGCCTTGTAGTCGAGCCGCACGGCGTGCGCTTTGATCGTGATGCCCCGCTCGCGCTCCAGATCCATATCGTCGAGCACCTGTGCAGACATGTCGCGCCCGGTCACCGCGCCGGTGAGTTCGAGCAGGCGGTCCGCCAGCGTAGACTTGCCGTGGTCGATGTGCGCGATGATCGAGAAATTGCGAATGTTATCGGGGTTCATTGAATGAAGTCCGGTGCTTTAACATAACAAAAGGCACGCGAAACCGCACGCGCGCCCTTTGAGGCATAGACACCAACTCAAGCGAACTTTGTATTAGTCGTCGATGTGTGCGTCCGCGTAAGCGCGGGCTTTCTCCGGTGTGTTCACTGATTGAATAAACTCCACATTCTTGAGCGCCCAGGGTAAGTGATCCTTCATGAACTGCGGATATCCATCGCCGGTCCCGTTAGGGAAACCGATCTTTCTCAACACTCGCAGAATCAAGTCGTTGTCCTTCGTCACGCCGGCAGCCTGGAAAAGCTTGTGCTTGTCGTCCTCGGTCATTGACGAGGAGGAGTCTGATGAGTTTGAGTTCGAGTTGTCATTAGCGTTTGAATTCAAGTTTGAGTTGGAATTTGAATTTCCGTTGGAATTCAGGTTGGAGTTGGAGTGGCGGTTCGGGTTGTAAAGACCCGGCGCCGGAACAACGCCAGTGACCACAAGAACAACGCAGACGATCACGAGCAGAATCAAGCCCAGGCAACCAGCAGCCCCGCACCCGACCGCAATTTTTTGGTTTTTGTTCATTATCTACCTCATTCGTTTGAATGGATTCGCAAATCTAATGGGACCGGTTAACGACGAGTTTTCATCCAGGTGATGCAAGACTGGAGATGATAACGCATGTTTTGCTTTGTGTCGTGATGTAGCGAACCGTGTCCGGGCAAGACCCATTCGAAATCATACTTCGCGAGCATGGCCATCGACTCGGTTTGTTTTGCCCACGAGTACCACGCCACGCTGGGAAAGGCTGTCAAAGTTTGCTGGAGCGGCGACCACGCCAGATGATCGCCGGTGAAAAGAAACTTCTGCTTGTAGAGAAAAACCATGTGCCCACGCGTGTGGCCTGGCGTGGGTATGGCGAGCAGATCGCCATGAAGCTGGACCGCATCGGCTCCTTCAATAATCCGCTCGGCGCCAATCCTTAGAGCGCCGTCGGCCGCGTGCATTACTCGCTCGCAATCAAACTTCTTTTTGAATAGCTGATGGTCGGCGATGTCGTCGCGGTGCGTTAGGAGCATCTGCCTGACGCCGCCCATCTGCTCGATGCGCTTCACCAGTTGCGTAGCAAAACGCGGCGAGTCGATCAGCAGATTGCCGCCGTCGCTTTCCGGCCGAGTGACTAAATAACTCCAGCCACCGAAGCTCGATTCCGAAGTGAAACCGCAGAAGTAAACATTTTCGGCAACCAGCGAAGGAAAGGCATCTATGCCGAGGCGTGCATCATGCTTTTTAGTTGTTCCGATTGAGCCCGTGGGACAAGCAACCAGGGCCATCAGCGCGAGTCGCGTATCCGCCGCGCTTTCGGGTTGACGATAGACGCTGCACTGTTCGCCGTGATCACGAAAAACTGCCGGCGCCAGTTGGCTGCACGTGTCGCAGTCGATGCAGCTTTCGTCTACAAAGAAATCCCCAGGCACATTTTCCGGCAGGCGCCGCTGGATGTTGGCCATACTATAATTCCCTTTGGTAGATAATCGCTGAAGCGGCGCAGCGGTTCAAGTTTGGTCTATAGCCAAGCCGCCACTCGCTTGCGTCCCAACTGCTCCCTGACTAAGATTTCTTTTGTCCGGGATTTCATTTTCGTCTGTTCGTCCCAGTCCATGTCATTCCTTTTCCGAGAATAGCTTACTCAGGAGAATCATCATGCGCACTTTCCGCAGCTTGCTTGTCGTCCTATGCTTCGCCCTGCTTGTCGCCATGGCGACTGCGATTTCCACTGCTCAGGAGCCGTCTTCAACGAAGGTCGCTGAGCTCATACCGGCTACATCGGACATCTCCGTGGGCCAAAAGGTGAAGTTCACCGCCGTTGTCAAAGACGCCGCTGGAAACAAGATCAACGCGCCGGCGTCGGCCTGGTTCGCGGCCCCGTTTGATCTCGCCGGCGTGGATGAGTCCGGCACCGTTTCATTTTTTAGTCCTGGAGAAGTGCTCGTCGGAGCAATCGTCGGCGGCAAGACTGTCCTTACACACGTGATGGTCAAACCCGGACCCGTCACGCGCATTGATATCCAACCAGTAAAAGCCCCGCTCGTTGTCCGGGCCACTACGAAGCTCTCGGCGACAGCTCGAAGTTCGGAAGGGAATCCGCGCACTGACGTTTCCATAAACTGGACTTCCAGCAAGCCTGACGTAGCCACAGTGGACGCCGCCGGCGTAGTGACCGCAATCTCGCCAGGGCAGGCGACGATAAGTGCGTCTTCCGGCAGCGGCAGCGGCAGCGGCAGCGTAAACGTGATGGTGGTCAAAAGCAGTCTGTCCGGGCTGTCCATCGATCCGAGATCAACCAACGCTCGCACCGGAGATGTTGTGCGTTTTAACGTTCGTGCAAAAAGCGGCCAGGCAGACAACAACGCCGTGCGCTGGACGGTGAGTGGTGCGGCAGCCACGATCGATGCGGATGGTGGCTTCGTCGCGGAGTTGCCCGGCTCGTATGTGATCACGGCTGCGAGTGGACCGCAGGAAGCTGTGGCCTCTGTCGTGGTTACTCCCCGCAATGCTGAGCGCACCATTGAGGTGGTTGGACGCGCGCCCATCAAAGATTTTGAGGCCGCTGAACAATGGATTACTGGAAACTACGCGTACCTTTCAACCATCTCCGACAAACTGCTTGTTTACGATGTTTCCGATCCGGCCCATCCGAAACTGACCGACACGGTCAAAGTCGACGCGCGACTAATCAACGACGTCAGCACCACGGCAGACGGTCGTATTCTCGTCATCTCGCGCGAGGGCGCTTCGAACCGCAAGAACGGCATCGCCTTTTTCGACACCTCCGATCCCGCGCATCCAAAGCCAATTTCCGAATACACCGAGACGGTCACCGGCGGCGTTCACAGCGCCTTTGTCGATAGTCATTATGTGTATTTGACTGACGATGCCACGGGTTCAATGCGCGTGATTGATTTCGTCGATGTAAAGAATCCGAAAGAAGTGGCGCGCTGGGAAGTTCCTAACCAGGTAGCAACCACGATCACGACCAGTGGCGGCGACCGGGAAGTCGTCGGCCGTTACCTGCATGATTTGCAAGTCAAAGACGGCCTCGCTTATCTCGCCTACTGGCGCGATGGGCTGGTAATTCTGGACGTTGGCAATGGCATTAAGGGAGGCAGCCCGGAGCATCCGCAGTTTGTTAGCCAGTTGCGATTTAATCATCACGAACTTTACGGCAATGGCTGGCTCGCGGGCACTCACTCGGTCTTCCGTTACAAGAATTATGTTTTCGTAGGCGACGAAGTGTTCCCGCCGATCTTTGACATTTTCAGCCGCAAGCGCATTCCGGTGCGCGGCATCGTGCACGTGGTAGATGTTTCCGACATCAATGACCCGCGCAAAGTTGCGGAGTATCCGGTGCCTGAAGCAGGTGCGCATAATATGTGGGTGGATAACGACATAATGTACATGGGTTACTACAACGGCGGCGGGCGCATCGTCGATGTTTCAGGAGAACTGCGCGGAGATCTCTACCGGCAAGGACGCGAGATTGGTCGCCTCTGGGCTGGCGATCCGGAGGGCTATCGTCCTAACCTGCCATTCACCTGGGGCGCCCA
>JBGQJH010000147.1:0-6444 GCA_041498935.1 Pyrinomonadaceae bacterium
AACCAAGCCGGAGGCAGTGGAGAAAGTTCATGCCGGGTTTCTTGAAGTTGGTTGTGACGTCATCGAGACTGATACGTTTGGCGCCGCTTCGATCGTGCTGGCCGAGTATGACATCGCTGATAAGGCGTATGAACTAAACCTCAAGGCGGCGCAAATCGCCAGACGCGTTGCGTCTGATTTTTCCACGACTGATTGGCCACGTTGGGTCGCCGGGTCGATGGGGCCAACTACCAAGCTGCCTTCGCTGGGCCACATCTCTTTTCTAGACATGAAGAAGTCTTACTACGATCAGGTGCGCGGCCTGATTGATGGTGGCGTGGATCTTCTTATTGTCGAAACCTGCCAGGACCTGCTGCAAACAAAGTCAGCGTTGGCGGCGATCTTCGAATACTTCGAAGAGGTCAAAAGGCGCGTGCCGGTCATTGCGCAGGTAACGATCGAGGCGTTTGGCACCATGTTGATGGGGACTGAAATCAGCGCCGCGCTCACGGCGCTCGAGCCTTTTCCCATCGATGTGATTGGCATGAACTGCGCCACCGGGCCAAAACAGATGAGCGAAAACGTTCGCTATCTTTGCCAGAATTCCACCCTGCCGGTGTCGGTCATTCCGAACGCGGGCATTCCTGAGAACGTCGGCGGCCACGCTCATTACAAAGAGACGCCGGAATCCCTGGCAGCCGATCTGGCACACTTCGCGCGCGACCTCGGGGTGAATATCGTTGGCGGCTGCTGCGGCACGACGCCCGCGCACCTGCGCGCCGTCGTCGAAGCCGTAAAGAACCTTACGCCGGTGTCGCGAAGTGTCGTGCGTTTGCCGGCAGCATCTTCCAACTTCATTCAACAGCCATACCTGCAAGACACTTCATTCCTGATCGTTGGCGAGCGTGTCAATGCCAGCGGCTCAAAAAAGATGCGCGATCTTTTGGGCGTGGAAGACTGGGACGGCCTGGTTTCACTGGCGAAGGAACAGGAGCGTGAAGGCGCGCACGTGCTTGATGTAAACGTGGACTTCGTCGGTCGTAACGGCGAGGCCGACATGCACGAGCTTGCCTCGCGTTTGGCCACGAACATCAAAATCCCGCTGATGTTCGATTCCACCGAGTGGCAGAAGATGGAGGCGGGACTGCAACACGCGGGCGGCAAGTGTATTCTGAATTCCACTAACTACGAAGACGGCGTGCCGCGTTTTAGTAAAATAATTGAGTTGGCGAAACGTTATGGCGCGAGCGTGGTTATCGGAACCATCGACGAAGAGGGCATGGCCCGCACCGCCGAGGGAAAGCTGAAGATTGCGAAACGCGCATACGAGCAAGCCACCAACGAGCTCGCCTTAACGGCGTCCGACATTTTCTTCGATTCACTCGCGTTGCCAATCTCGACCGGAATTGAAGAAGACCGGCGCAACGCGCTTGAGACGATAGAAGGAATTCGCTGGATAAAGAAGGAGCTGCCGGGCTGCTTTACAATTCTTGGCGTGTCCAACATTTCCTTCGGCTTGAATCCGGCGTCGCGCGTGGTGCTCAATTCAGTTTTTCTACACGACGCCGTGGAAGCAGGTCTCGACGCTGCAATCGTCAACGCCAGCAAAATTGAGCCTTTGAACCGCATTGGCGAGAAAGAGCTGAAGGTTGCGCGCGAGTTGATTTACGACCAGCGCAAGTTTGCAGGCGACGTTTGCACTTACGATCCGCTGACGGAATTCACCAGGCTCTTCGAAGGCGTCAAGGCAAAGGGAAGTAAGAAAGCTTCTAAGGGCGCGACTGTCGAAGAGCGCCTTAAGAATCACATTATCGATGGCGAGAAGATTGGACTTGAAGCCGAGCTGAAGTCAGCGCTCGAAAATTATTCCGCGCTCGACATCGTCAACAATATTCTGCTGGAAGGCATGAAGGTGGTGGGCGACCTCTTCGGCAGTGGTCAAATGCAGTTGCCGTTTGTTTTGCAGTCGGCCGAGGCGATGAAGGCGGCGGTGCGTTTTCTCGAGCCCTTCATGGAGAAAAAGGGTGGCGCCACTACCAAGGGCACGATGGTGCTGGCAACCGTTAAGGGAGACGTTCACGACATTGGTAAGAATCTCGTCGACATCATCCTGACCAACAACGGCTACAAGGTGATCAATCTCGGCATCAAGCAGCCCATCGAAAACATTCTCCAGGCGCAGGAAGAACATAAGGCTGACGCTATCGGCATGAGCGGGCTGCTGGTTAAGTCGACGCTGGTCATGAAAGAGAATCTCGAGCTGATGAACGAGCGCGGCATCAACGTTCCAGTTGTGTTAGGCGGCGCGGCGCTCAACCGCCGTTACGTTGATGACGATCTAAAGCCGCTCTACAAAGGCCAACTCTTCTACGCGCGCGACGCCTTTGCCGGTCTTCATACAATGGACAAACTGGCGAGCGATAACGGCGCAGAAGTCCGACCGTCAGAAAGGGCCCCGAAATCAGAACCGGAAGCGGACCGGGGTCCCCAAGCGGACAGCCCGCTTGGGGTGGTGGCTGCGACCGGGTCAAGCGAGATCGACGACGATGAGGATCTGGTCGGTGACGAAGCGAAGCTCGGCATTCGTAAACCTTTGAAGCCACGCGGGACCACCAAAGTCGCGGGCGATACAACACACACTAATCGCTCGGACGTTCGCCCGGATGTTCCGGTTCCGCTCGCTCCGTTTTATGGTTCACGCGTTGTCGAAGACATCTCGCTGGATGACGTGTTTTCCTTCGTCAATGAGACTGCTTTATTTAAAGGACAGTGGCAGTTCAAACAGGGACGCCGGCCCGCGGCCGAATATGAGACGCTGGTTCGCGAAACTGTGCGGCCGATCTATGAGGAGTTGAAGGAACGAAGCAAACGAGAGCAGCTCCTGGCGCCGCGCGTTGTCTACGGATACTTTCCCTGCCAATCGTTCGGGAATGATTTAATTGTCCTTAATGACGATCAGAAAACTGAACGGATGCGCTTCACTTTCCCGCGCCAGCCCTCAGGAAAGCATCTCTGTCTCGCGGACTTTTTTGCGGCGAAAGACTCGGGACGCGTTGACGTCGTGGCGTTTCACCTGGTGACCATGGGAAGCCGCGCGAGCGTGTACTCGCGAGAATTATTCAAGTCAGATAACTACACCCAGTACCTTTATTTTCACGGATTGAGCGTGGAAAGCGCCGAGGCGCTGGCGGAGTTCTGGCACAAACGCATTCGCCAGGAGTTGGGCATAGCCGCTGAAGATGCTGAGGACGTGAGGAAGCTGTTTCACCAGCAATACCAGGGCTCGCGCTTTAGTTTTGGCTACCCGGCGTGTCCAAATCTTGAGGATCAGGCCAAGCTGTTTGAGTTGCTTGATCCGGCGCGCATCAGTGTTGAACTGACGGAAGAGTTCCAACTCGATCCGGAGCAGTCTACGTCCGCAATCATCGTCCATCACCCGGAAGCGAAGTATTTTTCGGTCGACTAAGGTAAAGTCCAAAGTCCAATGTCCAAAGTCCAAAGTCCTGAGCCGAAAGTTAGTCCGCGGCCCTTCCCGGATCGAGACAACGAAAACATTGGACCTTGGACTTTGGACGTTGGACAGTCACTCAAACCTAGTCCTGACGAGTTTGCAGTTTTATCATCTTTCGAGCGCTTCGCGTTTCATCTCGTTCGTCGCATGAATCAGGGTCGCTGGAAACGGTTCTGGACGTGGTGTCAAAAAACCTTCGGCGCCGGCTGGATCCATTTCGCCACCTACCACCTCATGGAGGTTTACGGCCAGGAAAACATCGCGGCCGCTTCAAGAGATCGGCCAATACTGTTGGCTGCAAATCATCGTTCGTTCTTTGATATGTTCACGGTATCGACCGTGCTTTTCCGCAACACGTCGTGGCGCAAACAACTTTTCTTTCCAGTGCGCGGCCGATTCTTCTATGACTCGCCTTTGGGTCTGTTTGTTAATCTGGTGATGGGTTGGTGGTCGATGTATCCGCCGTTTTTTGCGTCTGGTGAAAATCCGCTTCTCGAAAAACGGGCCTTTGATAAATATTCGTTTCGAGTCCTGACGGAGCTTTGCAGGACTGGCCCCGGGAATGTCATCGGCTTCCATCCTGAAGGCACGCGCAATAAGGGTGCTGATCCTTACTCCTATTTGCCGGCGCAGCCTGGCATCGGAAAACTGATCAAGGATGCCGGGCCACAGGTTATCCCGGTCTTTGTTGCCGGTCTGGGAAACGATCTGCCGAAACAGGTACTGGGTAATTGGAGAGGCGGCGAAAAGATTCGCATACACTTTGGACCGCAACTTGATCTATCAGCTTACTTGTCGAAGAAGGATCATGTGCGAACCTACAAAGAGATCTCGGAGTTTGTGATGAGCAAGATTGCGGAACTTGGCGAACAGGATCGGACACTGAACTCTGGTGAGAATACATTAAGAGCGGGGGCAAGCCCGCCTTCCCGACCATGAGCTGATTTGAGTTTCCAGTTGTCGATTAACTTGAGAAGCTTTCAAACAATGAAAATAATTCAAGCGCTGAACTTTCGATCTAGATGAAGGTCTCGAGGTTAGGGAGGTGGGCTTGTCCCCGTTCTTGCACTCTTGGTATGAACCTGATGTCAGATTAATGGCCCTTCCTTTAGTAATAATCAATCCGGAATCCGCCGGTGGCGCAACGCGCGAGGCCTGGCCCAAGATCGCCAGCGAACTCGCGTCACATTTCGGACCATTCACACCCAGGTTCACCAAACAGCCGGGCGAGGGAGTCGAGCTGGCGGCGAGCGCGGCTCGGAAAGGCACAAAGCTGATCATTGCCTGCGGCGGCGACGGGACCATTTCGGAAGTGGCTAATGGGATTCTGTCTGTCGGCAGCGATTCGGAATTGGGGATACTTCCCAGTGGCACCGGCGGCGACTTTCGCAAAACGATTGGCATCGCCGCTCGCCCCGGCGATGCCGCAAGAGTTCTTCGCGAAGGCCAAACGCGCTTGATCGACGTGGGTAGGGTCATATTCACAAAGGACGATGGCGAACAGGAATCGCGCTACTTTCTCGGTGTGGCTTCGTTTGGCATGAGTGCCGACGTGATCACCCGCGTGAAGGAAGGCGGTCCTGATTGGCTGCCCGCAAAAGGACCGAAGTGGTTAACTGGGCGCGTCTCTTTTGGTGTCGCCATGCTGCAAACCGCACTAAAAATGGAACCCACTCGGGTGGTTGTTCAACTGGACGACGATCCGGCGCGCCACCTGACGGTAGTGAATCTCTGTATCGCCAACGCGCGGTATTTTGGTGGCGGCATGAAGATCGCGCCCAACGCGAAACTGACTGACGGCAAGTTTGACGTAGTCAGCATCGGAGATTTGAGCTCAGCAAGAATTTTAGCCAACGCGCCGCGTTTGTATCTTGGCGCCCACCTCAGCATGGCCGAGGTAGGACACGCGCTGGCGACCAAGGTCGTCGCGCGTCCGGTTGATAAAAATCAGCGCATCGAGATTGACGTGGACGGTGAAATTCCAGGCCATCTTCCCGCGACGTTTCAAATTCTTCCCAAGGCTCTCCGTGTACGTTGTCCCCGGGTGTCTTAATGTCCTGTCTTAGAAAGCGCTTGCCAGTAAATTGGGAAACAGGGTATAAATATTGCACCGAGCCCCGATTATATGGATTTGATTTGATTGGCACGGCGCTCTTAATGTATAGACGAATACTTGTTCTTACGCAGAGAGCGATCCCTGCAATGCGGGGAGTTGTATAGTTTCTGCTCTTTGCCGCGTTGAAGTGTATCTGGCACAGTTTAGTCAACGGAGGATTGGCATAGTGGGTAGTCCGCTCAACCAAGAGCTATCCGCAAACAACGTCACCGCTTCGCCACCCGGGGAGACCGTTCCCCCCGGGCAACCGTCTCGCGCGCCTGCGCCTGCCAAACCGCCGCTACCGGCCACCGCGAAAGCTGCACCCAAACCTGTGGGCGCAGTCGCAGAGAGCACGCCTGATCCGCCCGTTAATAAAATGCGGCGGCGGATAGTTTGGTCCATGGTCGCCGGCTCTCTGCTAACGTACTTTTTGATGTTCCTGCGGTTTTTCATGCCGCGATCTATTCTTGAGCCGTCCAGTAGGTTTTCGGTTGGCTTTCCCTCGGATTACGCCCTCGGCGTCGACACCAAGTGGCAGCAGCAATATCGCATCTGGGTTGACAAGACTTCCGATAGGGTTTTTGTGATCTACGCGCGCTGCACGCATCTCGGCTGCACCCCTGATTGGAAGGCGAATGAAAACAAATTCAAGTGCCCCTGTCACGGCAGCGGCTACGATAGCGAGGGAATCAACTTCGAAGGCCCGGCGCCCCGGCCTATGGACCGCGCACACGTCGAGTTGGATGCCGAGGGACAAATCGTCGTGGACGTAGGCACGCTTTACAAATGGCCGAAGGGCGAGAAGAACCAATTCAACGACGCCGGCGCTTACATTCCGCTGTAATTCCTGAATGAA
>JBGQJH010000148.1:0-6439 GCA_041498935.1 Pyrinomonadaceae bacterium
CTACAACGGCGGCGGGCGCATCGTCGATGTTTCAGGAGAACTGCGCGGAGATCTCTACCGGCAAGGACGCGAGATTGGTCGCCTCTGGGCTGGCGATCCGGAGGGCTATCGTCCTAACCTGCCATTCACCTGGGGCGCCCAGCCACACAACGGCCTGATCTACTTTAACGACGTCCACAGCGGCATCTGGATCGTGAAACTCGGCGGGCTCACGGAGAAAGGATCGACGACTACGCCGGGACAGTGAGTTGCCAGAGTTCTTGCAATAATCTTCGGTCGCACTCAACTCGTCATTGATGGTCTGCCAACGCCGTGGGTGATAGTTTATCTCCCGCTTCTCGTTGATCGTATATGGGTTGGCTTGTGGCGCCGCAAGGCGCTGCAGAAGGTAGCCAGTGGCAAGCGCTGCGCGCGCGGCCACTGGTAGGCATGAAGAGAAGGTCTGGCGCCCTGCAAGGGTGCAGGAGACGCCGGAGAGAATCAATGCCCGCGACGTATTGCAGCCTTCACTACCATGCGACGTTCAGCACCAAAGATCGTCATCCCCTGATTACCAAAGACTGGCGAGACAATCTCCATGCTTACCTTGGGGGAATCGTTAAGAGCTTGGATGGAGTGCCTCTAGCAGTGGGCGGTATCGAGGACCATGTGCACTTGCTAGTGGGATTGCGCGCGACGCACACAGTGGCGGGCGTTATGCGAGAGGTAAAGGGTGGTTCATCAGAATGGGCGCATGTAACGGCCGGAAAGAAGAGTTTTGGTTGGCAACCCGGCTACTTCGGCGTGACGGTAAGTCCTTCGCACGTCGAAAAAGTTAAGCGGTATATTCTCAATCAAGCAGAACACCATCGGGGCAAGACATTCGAGCAAGAGTACATCGAGATGTTGAAACTTGCTGGAGTTGCATACGATGAGCGTTACGTCTGGTAGCCGGTCGCCCCTGCGGGGTGCTGAGGATAAGATTGCAGTTTCCAGTGGCTGCGCTCGACGCTTGCCACTGGCTACCTTCCGCCGCCCCTGCGGGGCTCATTCGTAATAGACTTTCACATTGTTGCTATCTCGCACTCCTGCCGACTGCCCCTGGTTTAGAGACCGAATTCACCGATCAATCTGTGCAAGTACGACCGGCTGATCCCCAGACGCTTCGCTGCGGCCATTTTATTTCCACCTTCTGCTTCCAGGGCGCTGACTATCAAGCGTTCCTTTAAGGCAGTAATCTCACTTTCGAAGGTAGGTTCGCAGGGCCCCCCTGGAGTCGGCACAACCTTGAGCATCTTTTCCGGAAGAAACTCGAGGCCGAGCGTTGGTTGGCGATCCAGGAGCACAAGTCGCTCCATCATATTTTCAAGTTCACGAACGTTACCCGGCCACTCGTATTCGTGAAGCGAGTCGATCAGCTCCGGACCCAACTGCGGCGTCGCGCGTCCATGTTTCTCCGCGGCTTTGGCTGCGAAGTGGGCCGCCAAACCAGGGATGTCTTCTCTGCGCTCACGTAGCGGCGGCAGCACTAACGGCACAACGTTGAGCCGGTAGAAAAGATCACTGCGAAAATTATCGGCATCAACTTCAGTCTCCAGATCACGATTGCTGGCAGCGATCAGGCGAATGTCAACGGTCAAAGTTTTCTCTCCCCCGACGCGTTCGAAAGCGCGCTCCTGCAAAACCCGCAGCAGCTTCACCTGAACCGTGGATGATAGCTCAACAATCTCATCGAGGAACAAAGTGCCACCATCGGCCAGCTCGAATCGTCCCATACGCGTGTGCGTCGCTGAAGTGAATGCCCCCTTCTCGTGGCCAAACAATTCCGACTCAATCAAAGACTCCGGCAAGGCGGCACAACTCACGGCGATAAACGGCCCACAAGCGCGCTGGCTTTCTTCATGGATGGCGCGGGCCAGCATTTCCTTTCCGGTTCCGTTTTCACCGATGATCAAAACAGTCGCATTGGTAGCTGCAACCGCGCCAGCTTGCTTCAGGGTTTTTTCCAACGCCTGGCTCGATCCAATCAACCGCCCAAACCCGCGCGCCCCGACCAGCTCGTCACGCAAACGCGCATTTTCAACTTCCAGCCGGCGCATGCGAGCCGCTTGGTTAACAATGTGAAGCACCTCTTCGGCATTGAGCGGTTTTTCGAAGAAGCCGTATGCGCCGCGCTTAACGGCCTCGAGGGCAGCGTGTTTGGAGTCGGTCCCGGTAATCACCACCACCTGGACCGGCGGCTCCCGGTCGCGGGCAGCTTCGATGATTGTCAGGCCTTCGCTAATGTCTTCGATGTGCGGCGGCAAATGCAGATCACTGACGACAACGTCGATGTTTTCCTGTTGCAGGAGCTCAACTGCTTCCGCGCGCGAAGCGGCTTCGAGCACGCTATAGTCGGAGTTGAGCGTCCAGAAGAGTGCGCGACGCACCGATTCATCGTCGTCTACCACGAGAATCGTTTCTTTGCGTTGAGCTTCCTTGGGTTGGTTTGCTTTGCCCATCTCAGTTTAGTCAAAACGAGTGCCGTGAGCGCGTCTTAAAACGATTTGTGGAACATCTGGGCAGACTAGCCTGGAGGTTGGCTTTGCGGTTTGTTTACCCCGCTGCTATCAAGTGCGGCCGATGGTAACACGACCCTAAATGTTGTACCAACGCCTTCCTCCGATTCGACTTCAATTGAACCACCATTAGCTACGACCACTTCTCGACAGGTGTAGAGACCGAGACCTACGCCTCTCCTCTTGGTGGTGGCGAATGGATGGAAGAGTTCTTCCTCGATGAATCGCGGGCTCATTCCTTCGCCAGTGTCGCCGACGCTAAAGAACGGTTTGCCATCAGCAGTGGCGCCGGCCACGATGCTCAAGGTGCCTTTCTCGTTCATTGCTTCGAGCGCATTGATGATCAAATTCTCAACGACCTTATTCATGCGTTCGCTGTCGACGAGGGCAAACAGGGACTCGGGCAGGCTTATTTTGATCTCATGCTTTCCACTTGCGGGCTCGGCGATCATTGCGATTACCCGCCTCAACATCGGAACCAGATCGACGGGCCGAGGTCGCTTGTGTTCGCCGCTCAGGGTGGCGACCGGATTGCTCAGGCGCTCAACCAGGGCCCGCAAATTGTCAGTGGCTCCAGTAACTGATTTCATCGCGTCGGCGCGAAAGTCTTTATTATCAAAATGTCGTTCCATGTTTGCTACGGTCAACGACAAAGCCTCGATCGCGTTCTTCAAATCGTGCGTAAGAATCGCCGAGAGGCGAACGAAGGATTGAAACTGCCGTGTCTCAGCTTCGCGCGCGATCTGATCGCGAAGCTGCCTGGTCATCAGGCCAAGATTGTCCGCCAGCGGGCGGAGCTCGTCGCTGGACAGCAATTCGATGCGGTGATCCAGTTTACCTTTGGCGATTGCGCCCACGCCTTCCGCCACGCGATCGATGCTTTGGGTTTTCCGCAGGTAATAGCGGGACAGCAAAACTGCGGCGCCCGCGCCGATGAGCAGCGCGAAAACAAGGCTCAACCAGCCCAGGCGTCGCGTGTTGCTGGTGAGTAGCGAATAATTCCGAGCCACTGCCAAAGAAAGTTTGTTCCCCATAAGCGGAGCGTAAGCCGCCAGCCACTTATCACCATCAGACGACGTGTAGAACTGCGTTCCGCTCTGACCGGCAACCATGGAATTCGCGATCTGAGCAAAATAGGGCATCGAGCTAACCACTTGTTGATGCTTGTGTGCGTCGTTGGTGTGATAAACGATCCCGCCCGAGTCATCGAGGACTATGACGATTACCCGTGACGTCGTCGTTCCTTCGCCGCTTCTGGAGAGGACTAACTCTGAGCGGCCGGCAACAGGAGCTACCAGAGGTTCGAGCTTTAGATCTGCGATGAGAGCGCCGCGCGAACTAGAACTTTCCTCCGAGGCAAAAACCGGCAGCGTGCATCGCAGCGTTTTGCCAAGCGTTGCTTGCCTGGCGATCGTGCAGAGAGGTCCCTTCTCGCGGGTCGTCCAGACTGCCTCGTCTGGTTGAATTTGATCGGGAAGCAAATCTGTTGTGCGAAACACTATGTCGCCGTTTCCTTGTGGCAGAGCTGGCTCAGCGACAAACAACAAGCGTTTGCCTGGAGAGACGACCGCGATAGTCGCATAGAATCGGGAGCGAAGCAGCGGGGCGATCTTGTCTCTAACTTCAGACGCGCCTTCGTTGCCGGCAGGAGGTTGCCCGCGTGGAGAGGAGCCTAAAGGCCTGCCCGCGACCGGCTGAGAAGCCGGCGTCTGCCCGGCGCTAATGTACTTTCGCACAGAGGGGCCCGATGCCAGGTCCTGTAGCTCCCTCTCATGATCGCTGAGCAAGACGTAAAAGCCGCCAGTTGTGGCGCTTACTTCATTTTCGAGATTTGCGCGGAGCAGGTTTTCGTTAAATTTCAGGTTGCCGAGGAAACTAAGAAGGCTGATGACGAGCAACGGAACAATGCAAAGGAGGGAAAAAGTGAGAAAGGTCTTTGGTCGACTCTGCAATGCTGGCACTCCCGGGGAACAAGCTCCAAGCAAGAAATCTGGCATCGAGATATTACCGCATGGACTGTTATTTCGCTTGAGGAAAAACTTTGCAGGGTCTTATTCGACAGGCACGCGACCAAACTGAGCCAGCAGGGGTTGAAGCAATTCGATGATTCGCGTATGGGCCACGCCGTTGCTTGCGACTACACCGTTGCGGTTTTGCACGTCCGCCTGGTTGTAGCCGAGCGGCCGCCCAAAGAGATCGGTCAAACACCCGCCCGCCTCGCGCAGGATGATTTCCGGAGCGCACGTGTCCCACTGTTTTGTGCGTGGCGACAAGTGGACATAAAGATCGCATTGCTGCTCGACAATCAAACCGACCTTGATTCCCACCGAGCCACGCAGAACCACTTCCTGCAAACCGAAAGCCTGAACGACCTTGTCCATACGCGGGCTGCGATGCGAGCGACTCGCCGCCAGCCGCATCGTCGAGATTTCAACGTGATCGGATACGCGCGCCTTCTCAACTTCGTAATCGGGACGTTCAATCCAAGCGCCTCGGCCACGCACGGCGCGATATAGAACGCCGGTCAGCGGCAGGAAAACTACGCCAAGCACACATTCCCCGTGCTCGGTTAGCCCGATCTGCACGGCAAAGTCGCCGTTGCCGTCGATGAAGCCATTAGTGCCGTCGAGTGGATCAACCATCCAGACGCGCGATTTGTCGAGGCGGTGCGCAGTGTCAAGCGATTCTTCCGCGAGGATCCCGTCGTCGGGAAACTCCTGTCGCAGCCGTGCAACGATGATTTCGTTGGCGAGCTTATCCGCCTGTGTGACGGGCTCGCGATCGTCCGCACCAGTTTTCTGCTGGATATCGAGAGGGCCTTCGTAATGATCGAGTATGGCCGCGCCGGCCTCCCGCGCCAGCTCGATGGCGATGAACATCTCCTGGCCGTAAGTTTGCGAATTATTCCGGTTCATTCAACTGCGGCTATGTCAGTCTTCGTGCGGAAAGCCAGGGCCATCTCAGATGGAAGCTCTTGCGGCTTTGCCGCAGCACACTGCGGTAAGGCTTGGCCTTACCGTTCCAGGCCCTAAATGTCAGGAGGCTCCGCCTCCGTTGCTGAGGCATAGCCTCAAGATAGGAGTTAGCTAGATCGGAAAGGCAGAGCCTTTCCGCACTGTGCGGCGGCGGAGCCGCACTTACTCGGAGTGAAACCCTTCGCACGATCCACATTACGTTGACTCCAGATCGCGCGCCGCGTCGCGAATGATTTCGAGGGTTTGATCGATATCAGCGCCGGTGGTGCGAAAGTTTGTGATGCACGCCCGCAGCGCAAACTTTCCGCGTAGGGTCGCACTCGAGAGATAGGCCCGCCCACCGCGCTGAACCGCGTTCATGATATTCGTGTTGAGTTGATCAAGCTCGGCATTGATAGCGGCGACGTCTTCACCAGTCCGAAGTTTTGCCTGTAGTTGCAACCGCAACGCGGGCGGCACATAACGAAAGCAACAGATACTCAACTCCGGCGCCGCGAGTAGTTCAAAATCGGTGGCCGCCTCAACTTGCTCGCCCAGATACGCCGCCAACGCATTGTCTTCGCTAATCGCCTCGGCAATCCGCCGCACACCGTAGTAACGAAGTGTCAACCAAATCTTTAACGCCCGGAACCGACGCGACAATTCCGGTCCGTAATTCCAAAACGCGAAAGCTTCGTCCGCATTCTGCTCGTGAACCTTGATGTAATCAGCGCCGTCGAAACTAAAAGCCGCGCGCGCGCGCGCTTCGTCGCGAAACAACAAACAACCGGAATCAATGGGCACGTAGAGCCACTTGTGTGGATCGAGTGAGATGGAATCCGCTCGCGCGAGGCCTCGGAAAAGTGGCCGCTTCGTTTCATCGAGCGCAGCGAGCGCGCCGTACGCGCCGTCGATGTGGAACCACAGTCCAAATTCGTCTGCGACATC
>JBGQJH010000149.1:0-6413 GCA_041498935.1 Pyrinomonadaceae bacterium
CGCCCTGATTCAGGGTGTCAATAATACTTTCAAAAACAATCTCAACTAATCGCTCGGCATCTTTTTTGGTCAGTTCTGCCGCTTCGGCGACATCCTCGACGAGTTCCGCTTTTGTCATGCAACACCTCAGCTGAGAAAGATAGCTCTAGCCCAAAACATGAGTAGCAAAGCGATAGTTCATTGTCCGTCTTAAGCGTTGCGAGGGTGTTCAACTTCGTACCCTATCAGAAAACAATCACGCCGGGCAAGATAGACCGGAGCAAGTGGACCAACTAAAACGAGACAACCAAGACTTCTTGTTTACCCTGAGATCGTCCGCGGCGAGAACGAGTAGCTACTTAGACTCCTCGTCCGGCTTTGCTTCAGACTCAGGCGTATCATCCGCCTCAGGCGCGGTGTTAGGCTCCGGCGCTGTCTCAGCGGCGGGTTCAGGCTCATTTACCAGCTCAGGCGCTGTGTTAGGCTCACTTACGGGCTCCGGCTCAGGTTCACGCACGGCCTCGGGTTCAGTCTGAGGCTCTGGCTCTGGCTTTGGTTCTGACCTAGCTTCCGGCGCTGCTTCGGACTGACCTTTTGGCTCCGGCTTAGCTTCGGGCTCACTCTTGCCGAGGCCGAAATCGGCCAGCTCTCCCAAAGACGCCATGCCGCTGCCTGCTTGCGACGAATAAACCTTCGCGTCCACTATCGGTTCATCTTTGCCTACCGCACGCGCGGAGAGTCCTATTTTCTTGTTCTCCACGTCGATTCTCAAGATCTTGAATTCCATCTCCTGGCCAAGCTTTACTACATCCTCGGGTTTCTCGACTCGTTCTTCCGACAACTCCGAAATGTGACAAAGGCCCTCCAGATTGTCGTCCAACTCAACAAAGGCGCCGAAGTTTGCGAAGCGAGCGATTTTGCCCCGCACAACACCGCCGGGATTGTGATCGTTAACAAACCGATCCCAGGCGTTGGGCTCAAGGTCCTTGATGGAAAGCGACAGGCGCCGATTCTCGGCATCGATGCTCGTAATAACGGCATCGATCTCCTGCCCCTTCTTCAACACTTCGCTCGGATGCTTGATCCGTCTGGACCAGGAGATATCCGAAACGTGAACGAGCCCGTCAACTCCGTCCTCGATCTCAATGAACGCGCCAAAGTCGGTCAGGTTTCTCACGCGACCATGGACGCGGGTGCCCACCTGATAGCGTTCGTGCAGGGTCTGCCAGGGATTATCCTGAATCTGTTTCATGCCCAGGCTAATGCGGCGAGCTTTTGGATCTACGCTCAAAACTTCTACTTCCACCGCATCGCCCGGGTTTACCAGTTTACTCGGATGCTTTACACGTTTTGACCAACTCATTTCCGAAACGTGAACGAGCCCTTCAACACCATTCTCCAACTCAACGAAGGCGCCGTAGTCAGCGACGCTGGCAATGCGACCAGGCACGCGCGTGCCGACCGGAAAGCGCTCTTCAACACTGGACCAGGGATCCGGCAATAATTGTTTGTAACCCAGGGAAACGCGTTCACGCTCGCGATCAAACTTGAGTACCTTGACCTGGATCGTATCGCCCACCCGGAAAAGTTCGCTGGGGTTTTGCAGGCGACCCCATGACATATCGGTTACATGAAGCAGACCATCAACGCCGCCAAGATCGACGAACGCCCCATAGTCAGTCAAGTTCTTGATCTGACCTTCCACTACGATGTCTTCTTCAATGTGTCCGAGAGTTTGTCCCTTTCTTCCAGCATTCTCTTCTTCTATCACGGCCTTGCGCGACAAGACGACATTGGAGCGTTTGCGATTGAGTTTGATGACTTTCGCTTCGATCACCTGATTGCGTAGCGAATCGAGATTGCGCACTGGACGAACATCCACCTGGGAGCCCGGCAGGAATGCGCCAATACCATCTATGTCAACCCGCAGCCCACCCTTGATGCGCTCCATCACGCGGCCCTTGATACTGGTGCCGTCGCGATAGGACTTCTCCAGCTCGTCCCAGGCCTTCATGCGTACGGCATCTGCGCGCGACAATATCGGCAGCCCATCAGCCGTCTCCATGTTCTTAACAAGCACGTCGACTTCGTCGCCGGCTTTGACTGCCAGGACACCGTTCTCGGTGAATTCGGCCGGATTTACGATACCTTCCGACTTGTAGCCGAAGTCAATTACGACGCCGCGTTCGCTGATTCCTACCACGGTGCCGCGAACCACCTCGCCTTCCTGTAGCGAAGCTTGTTCTTGCTCAAATTGATCGAGCAGTTGTCCGAAGTCGACATCGCCGTGAGCGCGCGGCTCGTCATCGTCATCGGTATTGGTAGTTACCGTCGGACCGGCGTCGTTAGCAGCCGGAGTGGGTGATGTTGCTGGCGAGCTTTCCAGCTCGCTGGGAGCGATGTGGTCGTCGCTTAGTTCCTGGTTGTTTAACTTCGATTCTTCACTAGCCATGCAGACTCCTGTAACAGTCCCGGAAATTCACCGCCCTAAGTTCGTATTCACGCATTCGCTCGCCCTACGAGACTCGCCCGTAGCCGACCAGCGAAGGACAGTGCTTAAGGGGCACTTGCTTTGTTCCTTGGCGATAATATCGGGGTTGAAGCTTGCGAGGAATGCGAGCCGTTTAGATTTGGAAAAGGAGGCTTTATTTGTTTCGATTTCCGCCGCGCCCGTAGTCACCCGCTTGGTCCGACAATCACCAGTCGCTTACCGGGTAGGTTCGCAATGTACACGTCGGAATAAGCGCATGTCAAGGTGCTGATAAACCTGTAACCGGTGTCTAAGTCCTTCGCGCTAAAGTGATAACCTGATTCTTACCTGCTTAACTTGATCACTGGCTGACCGCGGCGACGCTATTAGAACCACGCGGCACAACATAAACACCTGCCGAGTGAGAACCAACGAAGAGCGTATTTTGATCTCGCGAATCAAAAGCCAGAGCCCAAATCCGCTGGCTTGGTAACCGATGCTCTTTCGGATCAATGCGCGCCCAGGTAGTCCCTCCATTGATCGTGCGATACACGCCGCCACCGATTTCGCCTGTTTGATAAGCATTGCCAACGAAGATTTCGTCGCCGTTGCGCGGATTGATCAAAATGCTCGTGAAGTCACCGAAAGGAAGGTTGCCACCGCGGCGGCTCCAGCTTACACCACCGTCGCGTGACATATAGAAAGACTGTTTCGTGCCGACGTAGATATAGTTTGGCCGTTGCAAGTCTCGAGCAATGGTATTCACAGGAGCGTCACTGGGAACTCCTGAGACTCGTTGCCACGACGTTCCGGCATCATGCGAAACCAAGATTCCTGAAGAAGCAGTGCCGACAAAAATCGTTTCCGGATCCTGCGCATCGGCCGAGATACAACTGGTCCTGGGGTCGAAGTTAGAGCCGTAGGGCAGCTTTTGCCAGCCCTGTGCCGGATTGAGGCTCCGGTATAAACCGAGGTTGGTCGCCGCCAGAAAGAGCGGCTGCTGGCTACCCGCGTCTACCGTCTGGACAAGGGCGTTAACAGCGTCAGACAGGACAACAGACTGTGCCAACAAATCACTTCCGCCATCACTCTTCGTTATGCCAAGGGACCCAAGAGTAATGTCGTCGAACTTCCCGGTCGCAGGCAGGTGATGATCGGCCTGATATCTCCTGAGAGCACTCAGCGTCTGCGTTCCCGCGTGACCATCCGGCACGCCCACCTTATAACCGGCTGCATTCAATGCCTGCTGAGCACGGCGAATAGTGTCATTGGGCTTTGGTGCCGGATTGTTTTGAGCGGCTCGTGACGCGGGAGTTTTCTTTTTACCAGGCCGGGCTTTTGTCGGGGTAGTGATTGGCTTAGCTGCTGCCCAGACGGGCGCCCACGAAGTCCCCCGATCAAGTGAGCGATAGACGCCAAGATTGGTACCCAGATAAATAATGTTGGCGTCACGAGCATCCTGCAAGATCGCATAAGTAATCAGGCGAGGAGGCATACTGCGCATCGAGGGGCGCCAGGTCTCGCCATTGTCAGCACTGACAAAAAGAAACCCGCCACCGGTGGTGGTGTTTATGGTCGTGGCATAGATTCGATTTGGTGTTTCGCGATCCGCAAGAATTACGTTGGCAAATCTGCCGCTGTATCCGCCATTTGTAGGCACGAAGTTTTTGCCACCGTCATTGGAGACCATCACGCCGTAATTGTTTGTACCTATGTAGACAGTTTGCGGCCGCGAGGGATGAATAGCGATTGAATTGATTTCCAGTTGCCGCGACGTTGTAACCATCCAGGAGCCATCAGCACCGCCGCGGGTTGAAAGCCAGAATCCCTCGGTAGTGCCGGCAAACACTACTCCCGGAATTGAAGGATGTTGGACGATGGCCCGCGTTCTTCGGGATTGAGAGGGAATTCCCTGTACCTTCTCCCAGCGATCGCCGGCGTTTTTGGTTTCATAGATTCCACTACAGGCAGAGGCGATGATGTGATTCGGATCCCGCGGATCGATGTTCATAGCAAAAATGTCAGAATCGTCAATGATTCCGTTCTTGATGCTCTTCCAACTCTGTCCGCCGTCGTTGGATTTATATGGCAAGTACCAGGTGCCCGCGTAGATGGTGTTAGCAGTTCTTGGGTCAATTGCCAGCGACTCAACGTGAACCAGGCCCGGTGTATTGAACGTCGGCAACTGCGTCCAGGTGTCTCCCGAATTATCCGAACGGAAGATGCCATTGAAAGTGCCGGCGATCAAGACGTTGGGATTGGCTTCTGCTTGAGTCAGTGAGTGCAAAGCCTCATTCTTCAATTCCGGGCTCTCGCGCCAGTGGCGTCCGGCGTCAGTCGATTTGAAAAATCCGCCGGCTTCTTTGTGTCGATGCGCGGCCACGTAAATAGTGCTCGAGTCGCGCGGGTCGACAATAATGTGATCCACGAAGAGTTTGGGCTTGTTGAAGTTGTAAAGCAGCTCCCAGTTTTTGCCCGCGTCCGCGGAGGAATAAATCTGCCCGTCCAGGGTCCCCAGATAGAAGCGGTCGGGATTCTTTGGATCAACGACGAGACTACGCACGTCGCCTCCCGGAGGTCCGTTAGCGCGCCAGTCGTCCGAATACTTGCCGGGATCAGCCAGACTGTCGACGGCAAAGTCCGCGGCAGAACCGTGCGCAATAAACCGCAGGGGAACAATAAGCAACAAGGCAACCAGGAGAATGAGTTTTGGCAATCGAGTTTTCATATTTCGTAAAACAGCTTCCTCGTTATAGTGAGCACCGGGGGCCGACGTTTCAAGTTTAATATAATTTTCCGCATTTGTATTCCGCGACTTCACCAATTCTGGCACGACGCAAAGCGACGATCGGAAAGTTGCAAAAGTAGCGGTACTCGGAAAGCGAAGCGGGCGATGCCTCTTTGGAAGAGCATCGCCCGCAGCGGAAGGTTCGCGTCAGTGTTTAAAGGACACGAACGTGTTGTTTAGTCCTCATCCATGCGATGGCCACGAGGCGCACGACTTCGCCGGCGCGGCGCGACCTTCTTCGTCTTACATTCCGGACAAGGTGAAACGGCATTGTCAGTGCTGGCCGCTGGCGGGGTGGCGCCGGTTGGCACGACCCAGAGTTCAACAGCGACGTCAGCGCGGCAGCCACCATCAACTGTTACGATCCGTCCCGCGTCGATTCCCCGGGTATTGACCAGGTAATCCTTCGCGCGCTCTATTCGCTTTTGGGCAACGATGCAGCTTGTATGCGAGCAGAGCCCATCACCAGAGCAAGTGCCGTAGCCAATTATGTAGCCCTGCGCGGCTGGGTCGTTCTGTAACTGGATGGCATAGTTGTCGAGACGGGCTTTCTCATCGTTGAAACGGATGTCGCCATACTCGTCAAACTTCACCGGGGTCTTAGGCGGAGGCCGAACTCCTGTCGTGCACGAGGCTGTCCTCGAGCAGGAGGGATCCAGGCCACCAAGCTCAGCGGTTGCCGTTACCGTCTGGCCACCGAGGTTAGCAGTGTCCACCGTTATCGAGGACGTACCCTGACCGCTGCTGATAGTACCGGCCGAGACTGACCAGTTGTAGGTTACGTTGGCATCGCCATTAACTGACGCGGTAAACGTGATCGCCGAACCCTGATCAACGTCAGACGGACAGCTTACTGACACCGTCGGACACGGAGGTTTGCAACCCGTACAGTCGGCTATCGTCACCGTGGTCGAGCCGGGTACCGGGGGTGCAATTCCGTCACTGACGCTCACCGTGGCCGTATAGGTTCCGGCTTGAAGTCCCGAAAGATCCCAGGAGACTGTCCGGCCTTCGCCTGACAGCTTGCCGCCATTGACAGACCATGTGTAAAGCAGCGTGTCGTTGTCCGGATCAGTATAGCTGGCGGTTACGTCTACCGATCTGCTTGCACTAGGAGTGCAGGAGTCCGAACTGGTTCCTTCCCGACAAGGTAATGTGATTGTTGCACTTGACGAG